>JAPOUR010000002.1 GCA_026708565.1 Candidatus Dadabacteria bacterium | reverse complement strand
CCCTCACCCCCCGCAACACTTCTTATACTTCTTCCCGCTGCCGCACGGGCAGGGGTCGTTCCTGCCCACTTTTTCCGCCGACCTGCGGACGGGCGGGGCGGGTTGAGGGGCGGGGGCGGGCTCGCCGCCGGAGGACAAAAACACATCGCGCGGCGCTTCCGCCTCAAGGTCGGGAACATCCTCCCCGCGGGCTATCCTTATGCTGAAAAACTTTGTGCAAATCTCCTCCTCGTAAGTGGCGACAAGATTTGAAAACATCTCAAAACCCTCGCTTTTGTATTCGTAAAGCGGGTTCTTCTGCGCGTATCCCCGAAACCCTATCCCCTCCCGCAGATGATCCATTGCAAGCAGATGGTCTTTCCACAGCACATCAAGCGTCTGGAGCATGACAAATCTGCGTATCTCATCCGCCGCTTCGGGGCCGAGTTCCGCCTCTTTTTCCGCGAGCCTGTCCTCCACCGCCTTCACAAGCCCCTCCCCGTCCGGCTCTTCCGGAAGATTGAAAACACTCTGCGCCTCGCGGATAACCGCCTCCCTGTCCCCGCCACCGGCGGCGCGCAACTCCTCCAGCATTTCCCCGCAAACCTTGGAAACCACCCCGCCGAAACTGCGCTTCAACTCCTCGCCGCCCTCAAGTATCTCACGCCGGAGTTTGTAAATAACCTCCCTCTGAGTGTTCAAAACATCATCGTAATCCAAAAGGTGCTTCCTGATATCAAAGTTTCTGCCCTCAACCTTTTTCTGGGCGGACTCTATGACCCGCGTCATCATCCCGTGCTCAAGGGGAACGCCCTCCTCCCAGCCCACCATGTCCATAATGGACGCCACCCTCTCGGACGCAAACATCCTCATAAGCGGGTCTTCAAGCGCGATATAAAAACGGGACGAGCCCGGGTCTCCCTGCCGCCCGCTGCGGCCCCGGAGCTGGTTGTCTATGCGGCGCGACTCATGCCTTTCAGAGCCGACTATATGAAGCCCGCCGAGGCTCACAATCTCCTCCCTCCGGGCGCGGTCGGCGGGATTTCCGCCAAGCACAATGTCCGTTCCCCTTCCCGCCATGTTGGTCGCTATCGTTACCGCCCCCTTCGCGCCCGCCTGAGCCACTATCTCCGCCTCCCGCGCGTGATTCTTCGCGTTGAGAACCCGGTGGTCTATCCCCTCCTTGTTCAGGAGCGCGGATATGGTTTCGGAATGCTCTATTGACGCCGTGCCCACAAGAACGGGCCTGCCTTCGGCGTTCATCTGTTTGACCTCGGCGCAAATCGCTGAGTTTTTCTCCCCGGCGGTGCGGTAGACCACATCGTCAAAATCCCGCCGCACCATCTCTCTGTGGGTGGGAATGACCGTAACGCCCAGCCCGTAGATTTTCTCAAACTCAAACGCCTCGGTGTCCGCCGTGCCCGTCATGCCGGAGAGTTTTTCATACATTCTGAAATAGTTCTGAAGCGTTATGGTGGCGAGCGTCTGATTTTCCTGCTCTATATCGGCGTTCTCCTTTGCCTCAACCGCCTGATGCAGCCCGTCGCTCCACCGCCGCCCCTCCATAAGCCGCCCCGTGAACTCGTCCACAATCACCACTTTGCCGTCTCTCACCATGTAGTCCACATCGCGGTGAAACAGATGGCGCGCCCGAAGCGCCTGCCCGACGCAGTGAAGCGTCTCAAGGTTTGCGGGGTCGTAGAGGTTTGCAACCCCCAGCGCGGACTCAACCTTTGAGATGCCCTCCTCGGTGAGTTCCGCCCGGCGGTTTTTCTCGTCAACCGAAAAGTCGCCGCCGGGGGAAAGGGGCTGAACCACCCTGTCTATTTTGCGGTAAATGTCCGTTGAAGTTCCCGAAGGTCCCGAGATTATCAGCGGCGTGCGCGCCTCGTCTATGAGGATGCTGTCCACCTCGTCAACGATGGCGAAGAAGTGGTCGCGCTGTGTGTATTCGTCAAGCGAAAAGCCCATGTTGTCTCTGAGGTAGTCAAAGCCGAATTCATTGTTTGTCCCGTAGGTGATGTCGCATGCGTACGCCTCTTTCTTTTCGCACGGGGCAAGGGTTGTTTTGAGAGCCTCCGCAACGGCGGAATTACTGCTTTCCGGTTTTTCGGAGACTTCGCCCTCCCACACGGAAAGGTTGCCGCTTACGGCGTCTTCTGCGGCGGCGGGGTCTTCCCATTCCACGCGGTATGAGCCGCCCGCGGTTACCACCCCCGTCTCAAGTCCCAGCAGTTTGTAAACCGCTCCCATCCACAGGGCGTCTCTGCCGGCGAGGTAGTCATTAACGGTTACCAGATGCGCGCCTTTTCCCGCAAGCGCGTTCAGATACAGGGCGGGAACGGCGACAAGGGTTTTTCCCTCTCCGGTTTTCATCTCGGCGACCTCTCCCCGGTGAAGCACCATCGCGCCGATTATCTGCACATCAAAGTGTCTCATCCCCACCGCCCGGCGCGCCGCCTCGCGGGCGAGGGCAAACGCTTCGGGCATGATTTCGTCAAGTGTTTTGTTCAGGCTGTCCTGAGATTCCGAACCGGAAACACGGGAGCGCAGACCGGCGGTTTTTTCGGCTATCTGCGCGTTTGAAAGAGCCGAAACATCCCCCTCAAGCGCGTTCACTTTCCCCACAACGTAATACATGCGCCGCACCCGCCTGTCATTGCTGGTCCCGACTATCTTTTTGAAGATATCACTGAGCATTGAGGGATAGTTTATCACACGGGGAGAGGGGGAAGGGACGGCGGGAAAGCGGCGGATGCGCTAATCTCCGCAGATTGTGCGGAGATTAGTGACTAAGTAAGCGACCAAGTAGCGACCAAGTATAATTTTGATAAGTTCCTGTGCTGATTGGCAATTTGGAAATCTGTAAACTTAGAGGAAGTATAGCGTTGGCTATACAAAGACTGGAAAGGGCTTATCGGCTTACTCGCCAGATGTTGGGGGACAACCATGAGACAAAAAAGAAGTTGAGTCTTTTGGGAAGGGCTAATTTTAGAGAGTGTGAGTGTGTCCAAGGTGTTAGTCAATTAGGATAAGACATTGAAAATAAGACATGAAGAAAAGTCATTCAGGTACAGATGCCAGTGAAAGGCTATCTAACAATAGGTTAACAAGTCTAACAAATCCTTTCCTTCTCGCCTCATAAGATTCTTTCTGTTCACAGAGTTTTTTGATTTCTTGATTGCCATCTAGCTCCTCTAATAATCTTTTCAAGTTTTTCCTTCTTATACTGTCAAAGATTTCTTTTTTTCGTTCCTCCGAACATTCATTCCATTTGGAACATTCTTTGTCAACATCATCTCTTGTAACCATAAGCGGCTTCCAAGAAACAGAAAAATAGTTGAAAATGATATGTATAGATTCTCTTATTTCCTCTTGTTCTTCTTCTTGAATTCTTCGCCTTCTTGCTTCTTCGTTTGAATTCCCCCAAGAGGAATAGACACGCGAGAGAAAGAACTCCTGATCTCTTGTAATTGCATCTTTCGTTGTATAGCTGAAAAACATACTTAAAAAATCAGAAAAAAGATCTGAAGCGACATTGGGGAAAAGCCCGCTAACATCTACAAGCACTCTGTTTCGCCTTGTGCGCCCCCATTGAATAAAATTATTTAGTACTTCTTTTGAAATTCTGTTTCCAGAATTACTATCAGTTATTTTCCATTCTTCAGGAAAATCTTCGTCAAAAACCCTCAAAGATTTA
Organism: Candidatus Dadabacteria bacterium; assembly: GCA_026708565.1. Taxonomy (NCBI): domain Bacteria; kingdom Pseudomonadati; phylum Thermodesulfobacteriota; class Candidatus Dadabacteria; species Candidatus Dadabacteria bacterium. Next base: position 129,980 of record JAPOUR010000002.1, on the reverse strand, counting down.
AAAGATAAATTCTTTCCATCTATCATTAAATCAAAAAACTCTTTAAAGAAAACTTGAAGAAACAATTTGATGTAACTTTCACATTCCCTCTTCCATATAAGATTGCTAGAGGCTTCCCATTCTCTTTCTTTATTCTCTATATGTTTCTTAAAATCTTCAAAGAATGAGTTGGATGTGTAAGAATCAACAATCAATGAGCGCACGACATGAGGAAACAGTTTGGTTTGAAAATGCATTCGCCCCTTTCTTGATTCATAGAAAGAAAGGTCATTCCCCGAATGGTGTTTCAATCGCTTCTGCTCTTGTTCTTCATTCCATATTTTTTCTGTCCATTCTAAAATCTTTGGCAATAATACAAACCCTACATGGAAAAGATTCCTCTTTTCAAAATTGTCTTTATAACACTGAGAAAGGTTCACGGCGAGATCAAATTCTTTGTAATTGATAGCATCATCAATGTGTTTTGAAAAAATTTTTGTAAAACTTCGTTCATTTTCGACAGTTTTTTCCATCCAAAAAGAACTCCATGATTTCAAAATCTTATCTTTAATTGATTTGTTATCAAAATACAAAGATTTAGGCAACCTAAGACTCTGCAAAAAACTAATCTTAAACTCATACTTATAGCCCTCTGAGAAACGCAAAACCCTCCTGAAAGATTTCCAGAACAACCAAATCAAGAACGCAGCAATTGTAATCACAAATAATTTTTCATAAATAGATACACTTTCTTTCTCGTCGGCAAAAAAAGAAAAGAAAGAAATCCCACCTACAGAAAACCAAAAAAGATTCTTAATACCAAAGACTTCCTCAGTCAAAACCATCTTCTCAAACTCACTACTTGGCTCATTAGAACCTAAAATATCAGTGAGCAGAACAATGGCAAACGGAATGAAAATCGCCAGAATACCGATAATAACATTCTGAAAAAGTGAAGGGTCTAGATGCCGCAATACAGGTTCTAGAGAACCTAAAAAGCCTTCAATATAAAGTACAAACTCAGACATAAAATCTATATGCCTCGCACAAATCAATCATAATATCTTTCGTTCATTGTGGGCATCTATACTTTCAAACACTTTTCTCGATTCCTGTGCCAAACCAAGCGACTCTTGAACCTTCCTACCAATTTGCTCAACAACACTATCTTCCGGCAAGTCTATGAGTATGTTTAATAAATCAGTATCTGAAACATTTGGAATCGCCGCGCCGGTTCTGTAGATATTCATCTGCTTCAAAAACATCTCGCTCTTCATAAAGTAAAGCAGGTAGTAAGGATTGATCTTAAAGTTGGAGAAAACCCTAAAGCCGTTGCTACAAATACACCCTTCATGTTCTTCCGTTACCAAAGCTGTGGCATGTTTCCTTGTGCCTACGGAATTCCCCGCAATCGCCGTAATGATATTGCCCGCTTTCAACTCAAAAGAAGCCCTGCTCGGCAGTTCATGCACCCTGTAAGAAGTTGAATTGACAATGGCAAAGAAATTTGTGTCAATATCCGACAACTCTACATACTCAACCTTTCTGTCGGAATCATTCAACTTTTTACTCTTTGTCTTTACAACTTCCACCACATCGCCGAGTTTAACACTCCTGCTTGTCTCAAGAATGCTTATTATATGGCGGTTGCGCGGTGAGTAAAAATTATAATCAAACCTTCCGTTCAGACTTTCAGCGTCAACTGAAAAAGAATGTTCCGTTTCAATATGGTTTTGCTTCTGAAAGGACTTGTAATCCCCGACAACAACGGAAAAGTCCTCATCTATCAGCAAGTCCCCTTTCTCATTTTTCAAATCCATACCGTATTGATCCTTCTTGTAAACAGGGGTTCCGTTTTTGTTTCCCTGATAGCCGAGTTTATTTATTTTGCCAAAGAAAACGGAAGAACTTTTCTTGTTTCTTTTGCCTTTCTTTTCAACAAACAAAAGCGATGTTTTAACTCCTGTTCCATAAGGAATAAAAGCATCTTCGGGCAGTTTGACAATTGCCATGATATTGGCAACCTGTTTTATGTAAGATCTCAGATACTGCAATGAAGGGCTTTCAAAATACCCGTTAGGCAACACTATGCCCATCCGCCCTCTTTCTTTGAGAAGTTTCAAACACTTTTCTATGAACAAAGCCTCGGTGGATTGAGAATTTCTCAATGTGTTGGTTTTATAATACGCATCATTTGACCCCGACCATTTGTAACCAAGATCGTAGTTAACAAGGACTTCCCTGTTTGTTATCTTCCCTCCGAAAGGCGGGTTGGTCAATATAATATCAAAGCCGTCAAAAGAATCCTTGCTCAAAGAACACAGATTTGCCGGACTTTTCCCATCAAGGGCCGTAAGTGAATTAAGGCAACCTATATTGGTTTTGGCATTGGATTCCAGCAATAACTTCATCTTTGCCATACGGGCAACGCTCTTGTTAATGTCAAACCCGAATAAATTGCCGGATATGATTTCCCTGACATCGGCATCTCCGTGTCTTGATTCAATATACCTCAAAGAAGAAATCAGGAAGCCTCCGCTTCCGCATGCGGGATCCGCAATCAAATCCGAGGGCTCAGGCTGCAAAATATCAACACAAAAATCAACAATGGGCTCCGGAGTAAAAAATTGCCCCCTGCCGCCCTTCTCATGGTGAGAAAGAAACTTCTGAAATGCCAAACCTTGCGCGTCCGAAGAAGAAGCGGAAAGCGAAACGGATTGAAGTTTAAGGACCGCAAAACCCAGTGAAAGATCGGACAGCCCTATCTTATCATCCGATTCAAAAACATCTCCAAACTCTTCTTTGGTTCTTTGAAGCAACAGGGAAAGCCTTTTCCGCAAACTCAAGGATAAAGAAGACCGCTCAAGTTCCCCTGTTTCATCCGGTGAAATATAAAACTCTTTATTGCCGTTTCTCTCGTCATAAAACTTGACGAAAAGAAGTTTGACCACCTCTTCAAGAGTTTGCTGTGAAGACAATCCGTCATTGGCGTAAATACAATCATGTATCTCCTCAAACCGCTTCAAGAGATTGTCATCCCTGAAAAGTTCCGGTTTGGAAACCAAAGAGGCAAAATCTCTGTTCTCAAGGTTAAGATTCAACTACAATTCTCCTTTTGTCCACTTGCATATCGGTTTCCCTGACCGCATCTTTTTTGTCCAAGGTTTCGCAGGCTTCAATAAAATCTTCCTGCCAATCCTCGGCAAGGTCTATCTTCATTGAGCCGTCAGACTGAGGAAAAACAAATCCCATTACATAGTTTTGTTGGAGATGATTGGAATCTTTTTCAGAAGACTCCAGATGGTTCGGATTGACAAAAAGAAACTTGTGTTCACTGTATCGGAGAACTATGTCAACGGAAATTAAGTTGAATTCATCCTTGAGCGGAGTGGCTTGCGTTCTGGCGCTGGACCCCGATGTTCCCGACACAAAATGCGTCTCAAGCACCATAATCTTATTCATAAGATATTGAAGTCTTTCCTGAAGCATATTGTCAATTTCATCACGGGTATATTGCTCAAGTGTTCGCATGTTTATCAATTTGCCAGTTTCTCTCTTCGGCGGATTTTTCAAGTAATCTTGAATTTCCTCATAAGAGTATAAGTCGGTTGAATACTTGCCGCTGATCATCTCCGGAAGATTTTGTTCAGTCCAGCGCTCAATCTGCGGTTCTACTGGCTGACCAATATCAATCCAGTTTATTATTTCTTTGTTATGATACAAAAACTTCCTAAGGCGATTTAGATTATAAAGTTTGTGCCATTGTTCAGTGTTAGACTTGACGCCCTTGGACTCAAGAACATACCATGAGCTTCCCTCCCGCAGTCTAAAATAGAAATCGCCATGATGATTGTGATGTTTCTTGCCTTCCCACTTTTCCCTGATTCTTCTTACTTCCACTCCGAGGCTTTCCAGTTTTTCCTTGAGAAGCAACTCTGTTATGGAACCGCTTACATAACCTTGAGCGTTCGGGCTAAGTTTTAATGCTTCAAGAAAAACTTCCAGTGTGGTCTTGAAAGTCTTTTCCACAAAAGTTTGAAGTTTTTCAACTATGCCCGGCATTGTTCGGCTCCTCGCCAAATCCGGAGATGATTGTATTGAAAGTTCAGCCCGTAGGCAAACTTGGAGTGTTTCAAACCGCCTTCGCCAAATCCACCGACACAACCGCCGAGTTTGACGCCTTGCTTGAGGTTATCCCTATAAGCGCGTCAACATCGGAAATTGTCGTTTTGTTGTGGGTAACGATAATCGTCTGCGAGTTGCGGGAAATCTCCCCTATCAACGAGGCAAACCGCCCCGTGTTTGAATCGTCAAGCGGGGCGTCTATCTCATCAAGAATGATGAACGGAAGCGGGCGCACAAGGCACGAGGAAATTATGAACGCTATCGCGGAAAGCGCCTTTTCACCGCCGGAAAGCAGGCTCATACTCTGCGCCTTCTTGCCGCCGGGCTTCACCACTATATCCACGCCCGTCTCAATGGGGTCATTCGGGTCTGTCATAACCAGCCGCCCCTCCCCGCCGCTGAAAAGTGTGGGCAGCAGTTCGCGGAATTTCAGGTCAACCTCCTCAAACGCCGCCGTAAACTTCTCCGCGCTCTCGCGGTCAAGCCGTGATATGGACTTTTTGAGCGAATCCGCCGACTTCTCAAGGTCTTCTATCTGAGTCTCAAGAAAACCGTGCTCTTTTGAAGCCTCCTCATACTCATCGGGCGCAAGCAGGTTCACAAGGCCGAAACGCTCTATCCGCCCCTTCACCGCCTCAAACTCCGTCTTTGTTTTGTCTATGTCCACTGCGCGGAGTTCATCCTCTCCGGGTATCTCAACGCCGTGCTTGCGCGCCGCCTCGTCCATCTCGCCGGACAGATACTCTATGTTGTTCTCCATAGTTTTGATGCCCACCTCAACATCGGCGCTCCGCGACCGCGCCTCTTCCAGCCGCTTTTCCAGTTCCGCAAGTCGCTCGCGCAACTCATTTGCCTGAGACATCACTCCGCCCCGGCTCTCACGGACTCCGTCCGCCCCGGCGCGTTTTTCCTCAAGCTCCTTCTCAAGCCGCTCTATTGTCCGCCCCGCCCCCGCCGCCGTCTCGTCCATCTCCGCCCGCTCGCGCGCCCGGTCTGTCATCTCCTGAGTTATCTCCGCAAGGCGCGCGGTTATCTCCTTTTCACGCACGGCAAGGCTTTCCGCCTCGCGCAAAGAGCCCTCCCTTCCCTGTTCAAGGGATGCCATCTCAACCTTGAGGTCGCCTATCCTTCCGGCAATGCCGCTGCCGCGCTCCTCAATCTCGGTGTTTCTCGCCTCAAACTCGCCGAGCAACTCTTTCTGGCCGTCCCTCTCCGCCGTAAGCCGCTCAAATTCATCGCGGCACTCTGCGGCAAGGGCGTTTTTCTTCTCAAGTTCCCCGGTTGCGGCGGCAATCTCCGCATCTATCTCTTTGAGTTTCGCCTCCTTGCCCTCTATGGAGAAGTTGAACTCCCCAAGGTCGCGCTCAAGCGAGCCGAGCTGCGCCCTCGCCGTCTGTATGCTCTCGTCCAGAGACGCCATCTCGGACTTCAAGTCCTCCATGCGCGCCTCAAAGCCGCCCGCCTCCTCAAGTTTTTTCGCTATGTCCGCCTCAAGGACGGGAATCTCCGCCGTAAGCCGCTCTATTTCAGACTTCCTCTCAAACACGCCGCCCGTCATCCAGCCGCCGCAAACCGCGCCGGAGACGTCAAGAAAATCCCCCTCAAGGGTGGCAAACGAAAGCCCCTTGGAATTCTCCGCGCACTCAAACGCGGCGGCAAGGTCTGAAACCACGCAGACACCGGCAAGCAGATTTGCAATAACCTCGCCGCCGTCGCCCCGCGCTTTGACCACTTCGGATATCAGGCGCGCCCCGCGTGGAGGCGAAACCTTTCCGCCGCCGCCCTTTGCGGTCGCGGGGACAAAGGTCGCCCGCCCGGCTTTGCTCTCGCGCAGTTTTCCTATCGCCCTCTGCGCGTCTTTCCCCGTGCCGACAACTATCCAGCCCAGCCGCTCGCCCAGAGCCGCCTCAAACGCCTTTGCGTATTTTGCGGGAACTTCGGCGTAATCGGACAAAACCCCCAGCGCGCCGCCGGGCCCGCCTTCAAGCAGCAGTTTTCTTGACGATTCGGGAAGCCACTCAAACGATTTCTGTATGTTTGAAAGTTCGGCAAGGCGCGACCGGCTTCCGCCGAGACGCTCCTTCATCTCCGCCGCCTCGGCGCGCAGTTTCTCATGCTCATCGCCGAGAGAGCCGATGCCGCCCTCTATCTCCTTTCTCTTGCTCTCCGCCCGCTCGCGCTCTTTGCGCGCTTCGGCTATCTGTGATGAAAACTCCCCGCGCCGCTCGGAAAGACGCTCTTTTTCCTCAACCAGATCGTTTTTCCGCCCGGTCAAATCCTCGCAGCGGCCGCTCAGCCGCAACGCCTCGCCGGTAAGCTCCCTGTAGCGCGCCCCTGCCTTGTCGCACCGCTCAACGGCGGAGAAAAACCTCTCGCGAACCTCCTCAATCCCCCCCGTGTCGGGAGACGGGGCGGAGTGTATCGCCTCCATTTCATTCTCGGCGTCCCCGATCTCGCGCCGGGCGGCGGAGAGACGCTCAAGCGATTTTTCCGCCTCCCGCCGGGCGGTTGCGACCTGTCCGCGAATGTCCGCCGCCTGCGTCTCAAGCGCGAGTTTCTCGCTTTCAAGCCTGCCCGTGAGGGCGTCCATGTCCGCCTTGCGCCCCGCATATATCTCCCTGCGCGACACCTCGCCGTTTATCCGCTCCCTCACGGCAAGAATGCCGGTGTCCGCCGAGGAGACTTCCTCCTCAAGGGCCTGCGCCCGCGCCTCAAGCGACTTCAGCCGTTCAAGGGCGGAACTTCTCTCGGCGCCGGCGGCCGCCACCGCTTTTGCGGCGTCCTCCCTTGAGGCGGAAGTCTCGCGCAGTTTGCCTTCACTCTCCAGTTTCTGCGCCCCCAGCAGCGCAATCTCAAGGCGCGCCGCCTCGCCCGTTATCTCGTTCAGTTTTTCCGCCTGCTCCGCCTGCCGCCTCAAATTCTCTTTTCTTCTGTCCGCCTCGCGGGCAAGGGCGCGGACTTTCGTCAGGTTTTCCTCGGTCTGTTTCAGGCGGGTGTGCGTCTCCTTTCTCTTGTCCTTGTAGCGCACAATGCCGGCGACCTCCTCTATGAGGCGGCGTTTCTCCTCCGGCTTGGACATCACAAACCCCTCAACCTCGCCCTGCCCTATGATGGAGTGCGCGCGCGCCCCGGCGCCGGTGTCGGTGAAGATGTCAACAATGTCTTTGAGGCGGCACGCCGTCCCGTTGATGAGATACCGGCTCTCGCCGTCCCGGAAGTAGCGGCGCGTGATGGAAACCTCGCCGAAACCCGCTCCGGGCACATCGGCAAGCGTCATCACAACCTCCGCCATTCCCACGGGCTTGAGGGAAACCGTCCCGTCCGAGATAAGGTCTTCCATTGAGCCCGCGCGCAGCATGCGCGGGTTCTGCTCGCCGATGACCCACCTTACGGCGTCTATGACGTTTGACTTTCCGCACCCGTTGGGTCCCACAATGCCGTTTGAGCCCTTGTGAAACTCAAGCCGCGTCTTCCGGTGGAACGACTTGAAGCCGGTCAGTTCAATTGATGTTATCCTCAACGTAAAATCTCCTCGTTGACCTCAATGTCCGCTCCGGAGCGGAGTTCGCCAACCCACCAGGAAATAACCCGCACTCCCCTCTCCGCCTCCTGTTCCATGTCCGTGCGCGCGCTTTCCCTGAACTCGTCAGTCGCCGCGTTTCCCGCGGCCTCAATAACGGTTTCCACTTCAAGTTCGGTCGCGCCGGAGGAGGCGCGCGCAATCTCCAGCATTCTTGAAGCCAGATGTTCGTCTCTGAGCGCGTCTTCAAACTGGGAGACCGTCATGCCCATTGCGCTCTCAACCACCCGCCTGTAGTAGTCCGCCCCCGCAAACTCGCCGTCCAGCTGAAAGGAGGGGTTGGTTACTACGGCGTCGCGAATGCTTGAGTCCGGTACGCGGAGGCCCATCTCGCGCGCCTTCTGGGCAAGCAGTTTGCGCTCAACTATGACGGCGAGCGCAAAGCGGGTTATCCCGTCCTGCATCTCAAGGGTAACCCTGTCCGCATCGGCGGTCTGCGAGTTGTAGACGCTCTGGCGTATGAGCCGGTAATAGGAAAAGGGAACGGAGTCGCCGTTGACGGTTACGGCTACGCCCGCGGAGGGGCCGCCGCCGAAGCCGCCCGTGTATCCGAGACCCACAATGAATGTGAGCGCGAGCAATGTTACTATTGTCCGCGCGACCCAGGAGTTTCTGTTTTCTTTCAGGCCCGTGCCCATAACCGTGCGCCAAGCCCAACCTCGGCTTCTATTGTATACCGAAAAAACCCCGCAACGGAAACTTTTTCATATATGCTTCCCGGAGAAAATGATTACCTCTCTCGGAGGCGGGGTCGGCGCGGGCAAATTTCTCAAGGGTCTTGCGCTTGCGGCGGACGGGGAAAAGCCGTCCGTTATTGTCAACACGGCGGACGACATCCGGCTGTGGGGGCTCAACATATCGCCCGACATTGACACCGTTATCTACTGGCTTTGCGGGCTGGTTGACAAAAAAAAGGGCTGGGGAATTCGCGGCGACAGTTTCAATTTTATCGGGTCGCTCCGCGCGCTGGGGGAGGAGGCGTGGTTCAACATCGGCGACGGAGACCTCGCCGTCCACATACTGAGAACACGGATGCTTGCGGAGGGAAAGACGCTTTCCGGGGCGACCCGTGAAATATCGCGGCGGCTGGGGGCGGACTCAAAGGCGGAGGTTTTTCCGATGACGGATGCCCGCGTGGAGACCTGGATTGACACCGGCGGGGGCGAGATGCACTTTCAGGAATACTACATACGGCGGCGCATGAAGCCGCGCCCGCTGGGAGTGCGGTTTCGGGGGATTGAAACCGCCGCGCCCGCCCCCGGCGTTGCGGAGGCGATACGGGACGCGGAAAAAATAATCATCTGCCCGAGCAATCCGGTTATCAGCGTGGGGCCCGTCCTCGGAGTGCCGGGAGTGAGGGAGGCGGTCAGGGAGGCGCGCGCGCCGGTCGCGGCGATAAGCCCCATAGTGGGGGGCCGCGCGCTCAAGGGCCCCGCCGACCGCCTGATGAGGGCGCAGGGGCACGAGGTGTCGCCGCTGGGGGTGGCGCGCATGTACGCCGATTTTCTGAGCCTTATGGTCATTGACAGGACGGACGCCTCATACGCCCCCTTGATAGAGAAGGAGGGAATTGCCGCGCTGGTGGCGGACACAGTAATATCAGACGCCCGCGCGGCGGAGGCGCTGGCGCGGCGGACGCTTGAAAAATTGGACTCCCTGCGTTAGTGTCAGACCGGAAAGGTTAAGTTATGCAGGTAAGCAAGGCGCTTGATTACGCAATACGTTCGCTGACGCACATGGGCAACAATCCCGACAGAAGGTGCGGCATAAGGGAGATATCCGAAAGCCGCCACGTGCCGGACAAGTATCTGGCAAAAATCATGGGGCGGCTGGTCAAAAGCGGCATAGTGCGCTCCGGGCGCGGCCCCGCCGGCGGCTACATGCTCGCCCGCGACCCCGCCGAGTTGAACCTCCGGGACGTGTATGAGGCGATTGAGGGGGAGATACACATAATTGACTGCATGAACGAAGACGGCCCGTGCGCCCTGTATCAGGACTGCACACAGATAGCCGTCTGGGACAAGATTCAGATAGAGATGCTTAAAACGCTCCAGAGAATCAGCCTTGAGAGCCTGACGGACAAAAATAAAAAGAGGAAACGGACATGAGCGTTGATTTTGAAGAACTGGCCCGGCGGGAATACAAATACGGATTTTCCACCGATGTTGAGCAGGAAGTCGCCCCAACGGGGATTGGAGAGGATATCGTCCGCTTCATCTCCGCAAAGAAGGACGAGCCGGAGTGGATGCTTGAGTGGCGTCTGGAAGCCTACCGGCAGTGGAAGAAGATGAAAGAGCCGCGCTGGGCAAACGTCAGTTATCCGCCGATTGACTACAACGCCATAAGTTACTACGCCGCGCCCAAAAGCGGGGACGCGCCGGAAAGCCTGGACGACATAGACCCGGAGATACGGGAGACCTACGAAAAACTGGGCATTCCGCTTGAAGAGCAAAAGATGCTCGCGGGAGTAAAGGAAACCGCGCCGGTTGCGGTTGACGCGGTTTTTGACAGCGTTTCCCTGGTAACCACCTTCAAGGAGAAACTCGCTGAAGAGGGGGTCATATTCTGCTCCATGTCCGAGGCGGTGAGAGAGCATCCCGAACTGGTCCGGAAATACATCGGTTCGGTCGTTCCGAGGGGAGACAACTTTTTTGCCGCGCTCAACTCGGCGGTTTTCTCGGACGGCTCTTTCGTTTACGTGCCGGAGGGCGTGCGCTGCCCGATGGAGCTTTCAACCTACTTCAGAATCAACGCGGAGAACACCGGCCAGTTTGAGCGCACCCTCATAGTGGCGGAAAAGGGAAGTTACGTGAGCTACCTTGAGGGCTGCACCGCCCCCATGAGGGACGAGAACCAGCTTCACGCGGCGGTGGTTGAACTGGTTGCGCTTGACGATGCGACAATAAAATACTCAACCATTCAGAACTGGTATCCCGGAGACGCAGAGGGCAGGGGCGGCATATACAATTTTGTTACCAAGCGCGGGCTGTGCGAGGGAGCGAACTCGCATATTTCATGGACGCAGGTGGAAACCGGCTCCGCCATCACCTGGAAATATCCGGGCTGCGTGCTCAAGGGAGACAACTCGGTCGGGGAGTTTTATTCGGTCGCGCTCGCCAACAGAATGCAGCAGGCGGACACGGGAACAAAGATGATCCACCTCGGCAAAAACACCAGCAGCACCGTAGTGTCAAAGGGCATTTCCGCCGGTAAGGGGCAGAACACCTACCGGGGGCTGGTTGAGATAGGCGCGGGGGCGGAGCGGGCGCGCAACTACACCCAGTGCGACTCCATGCTTATCGGCGACCGCTGCGGGGCGCACACCTTTCCCTACATAGAGGTCAAAAATTCAACGGCGCAGATGGAGCACGAGGCGTCCACGTCAAAGATAGGCGAAGACCAGATATTTTATTGCCAGCAGCGCGGGCTTTCCGCCGAAGACGCCGTTTCACTGATTGTGAACGGATTCTGCAAGGAAGTTTTCAAGGAGTTGCCCTTTGAGTTCGCCGTTGAGGCGGAAAAACTGCTGAGCGTCAGCCTTGAGGGGAGCGTTGGGTAACGTTCCGGCGGGGCACAAAATCCATACCTGACAACGGGAGAAAAAAGATGCTTGAAATAAAAGACTTGCGCGCCTCGGTCGGCGAAAAGGAAATCCTGAAGGGAATTTCCCTGACGGTGGGCGCGGGGGAGATACACTCCATAATGGGCCCCAACGGCTCTGGCAAAAGCACGTTCTCGCAAATCCTCGCGGGCAAGGACTCCTACGAGGTTACGGGCGGCTCGGTCGCATTCCGGGGGGAAGACCTGCTTGAAATGGAGCCGGAGGAGCGCGCGGCGGCGGGGATGTTCATGGCTTTTCAATACCCCATTGAAATTCCGGGAGTCTCCAACGCATACCTGCTGCGGGAGGGGCTGAACTCCATCAGAAAGTCCAGAGGGGAAAAGCCCGTAAAGCACGTGGAGTTTTCAAAACTCGCAAAAGAGAAAATGGGCGGCCTAGGCATAGACGACTCATTTCTGTCGCGTCCCGTCAACGAGGGCTTTTCGGGCGGCGAGAAGAAAAGAAACGAAATTTTTCAGATGCAAATCCTTGAGCCGCACCTCGCCGTGCTTGATGAAACCGACTCCGGGCTGGACATAGACGCCCTCAAAATCGTGGCGGACGGAGTGAACGCAATGCGCTCGCCGGAGCGGTCTTTCATCATCATCACACACTACCAGCGGCTTCTTGAATACATCGTGCCGGACTTTGTTCACGTGATGGCGGACGGGAAGATAGTAAAATCCGGCGGCAAGGAACTCGCCCTTGAACTTGAGAGCAAGGGCTACGGATGGGTCGGGGAGACGGGCTGAGCGATGGCTGAAAACAACGGCATAGCAACCCTGTGCAACGCCGCCCCGGACACGGGGATAGAGGTTTTTGACAACATCAGAAAAGACGCCGCGCGCGCGGTGGCGGGCATTGAGTTCCCGTCCGTCCGCCACGAAGACTGGCGTTTTACCAATCTCGCGCCGGTGGAAAAGGCGGGCTACAAACTGCCTGCGGCAAACGGCGGGCTTAAGGGGAAAGGTTTTGACGACCGCCTGATAAAGGGGCTCGGCGCGCCCGCGCTTGTTTTTGTGAACGGCGTTTTCGCCCCCGCCCTGTCATCCCCGCGCGAGACGGAAACCGCCGCCGTCCTGCCGCTGTCTGCGGCGGCGAAAAAGCACGGCGGCGAGGTGGCGCGGCGGCTCGGAAGTTTGTCGGACTGCAAAACCGAATTTTTCACCGCGCTGAACACGGCGCTTTTTGAGGACGGCGCGTTTGTGCTGATACCGGAGGGAAAAACGGAAAAAGAACCCGTTTACATTGTTCACATATCAAGCGCGGGAGACACCCCCTCGGTAACGGCGGCAAGAAACCTGATAGTGGCGGGCGACGGGGCGCGCGCGGCGGTGGTTGAGCATTACATTTCAGCCGATGACGGAAACTGCCTCTCAAACAATCTGTCGGAGGTGTTTATCGGCGAGGGCGGGGATGTGGAGCACTACCGCCTTGAGTTTGAAAACACCGGCGGCGTCCACGTGTCAACGCTCAACATGACGCAGGAGAGAGACTCCAACGCGCGCTCGCACTCGGTTCTCGCCGGCGGGCGCATAGTGAGGAACAACGTCCACCCGGTTCTCGCCGGGCGGGGTTGCGACTCAATCATAAACGGGCTTTTCATGCCGGACGGCAACCGGCACATGGACAACTTTATGAAGGTTGAGCACGCCGCGCCGCACTGCGGGAGCAGGCAGATTTACAACGGCGTTCTGAACGAAAAGGGGCGCGGGGTTTTTCACGGGCGCATAGTCGTCCATAAGGGCGCGGTCAAGACGGACGCCAAGCAGACAAACCGCAACCTTCTGCTGTCGGACGCCGCCCGCATAGACACCAAGCCCCAGCTTGAGATATACAACGATGATGTGAAATGCACCCACGGGGCGACCATCGGACAGATGGATGAGGACTCGGTTTTTTATCTGCGCTCGCGCGGCATACCGGAAAAAGAGGCGCGCTCCGTAATCCTGCGCGGATTTACGGGCGAAAGCATCTCCCTTATGAGGTCCGAACCGGTCAGGGATTTCGTTGAGAAAGAGTCCGAGCGGTGGTTTAACCGCGCGCTTGAAAACGGCTGATGAAGAAGATAGCGGACTCATCGGAGATTGCCCCCGGAGAGATAAAATCCTTCACGGTCGGCTTTGACGAGGTGGCAGTCTGCAATGTGGACGGGCGCATGTGCGCCTTCATAGACCGCTGCACTCATCAGGACCTGCCGCTTTCGGACGGCGACCTCAGCGGCGGGGTTGTCACTTGCGCCTATCACGGCGCGCAGTTCAATGTTGAAACGGGGGAAGCCCTTTGCATGCCCGCCACCGAGCCGCTTGAGACGGTGGAAGTCCGGGTGGAAAACGGTTCAGTTTTTATAGACCTGTGAGCAATGTTCGCGCCGGTTGCGCGCCCCGCCCCTACTGATTCATTCCGGTCAGGAACTCTTTGTTGTTTTTGGTGCCGCGCATTTTTTCCAGCAGGAACTCCATCGCGTCAACCGTGTTCATCGGGTTCAGGATCTTGCGGAGCAGCCACACCCTGTTGAGCTCCTCTTCGCTGAGAAGCAACTCCTCTTTCCTCGTGCCGGAGCGCTGAAGCTCCACGGCGGGGAAGATCCTTCTGTCCGCAAGTTTTCTGTCAAGGTAGCACTCCATATTGCCCGTGCCCTTGAACTCCTCAAAAATCACTTCATCCATTCTGCTTCCGGTGTCTATGAGCGCGGTGGCGATGATGGTCAGGCTGCCCCCCTGCTCGGTGTTTCTCGCCGCCCCGAAAAACCTCTTGGGCTTCTGGAGGGCGTTTGCCTCAATTCCGCCGGAAAGAACCCTTCCGCTCGCGGGAGTCACGGTGTTGCTCGCGCGCGCAAGGCGGGTCAGGCTGTCCAGCAGAACGACCACGTCCCTGCCCTGCTCCACATACCGCTTCGCTTTTTCAAGAACCATGTCCGCAACCTGAATATGGCGTTTGGGCGGCTCGTCAAAGGTTGAGCTCACCACCTCGCCCACAACCGACCTCTGCATGTCCGTAACCTCTTCGGGACGCTCGTCTATCAGAAGAACGATGAGTTTCACATCGGGGTGGTTGTCCGTAATTCCGTTGGCAATGTGCTGGAGCAGTATGGTTTTTCCCGTTCTCGGCGGGGCGACTATCATAGCCCTCTGCCCGAGCCCGACGGGAACGAACAGGTTCAAAACCCTCGTGCTGAACTCCTTGGCGTTGTGCTCAAGGTTGAGCCGCTGCTCCGGGTGGAGCGGGACCAGATTTTCAAACGGAATCCGCTCGTTGCATCTGGCGGGGTCTTCACCGTTGACGGAATCTATTTTCAAAAGCGCAAGGTTTTTCTCGCCCTCTCTGGGAAGGCGGACCTGCCCCTTGACCGTGTCTCCGGTTTTGAGACCGGCGGAGCGAATCTGCGATTTTGACACATACACATCATCGGGGCCGAACAGGTAGCTGTTTTTCGGCGAGCGCAGAAATCCGTATCCCTCGGTCAGCATCTCAAGAACGCCCTCCGAAATTATTGAGCCGTCCTCGCGCCCGCTTGTTGAGCGCATGATGGCGTAAACAAGGTCGTGGCGCGACATCACGGTGGTGTCGCCGGCGCCCGCCTCGGTCGCCATCTTCACAAGTTCGCTGTTGGGTTTTTTGCGCAGGTCGTCAAGCGTAATCTCCCCGGACGCATCCGGCGCGCCGTTCTTGCGCTTGTGTGAAGGCTCCGCCGCCTTTTCCTTCTTTTCTTTTGCCATAAGTTAAATCAAGCCGAAATTGGAACCGCCCGCCCGGAGGCGGAACGGGAACGAGGACCTGTAGCCTCAAGTCCATTCTACAGCAGTCCCGCCGCTTGTCAAGGGAGGCGGTAAAATCTTGCCAAACTCCCCGCCCTGCCTTACAATTACCGCCACGGGAGATTTTCGCCATGGCAGGGCATTCAAAGTGGGCAAACATCAAGCACAGAAAGGCCGCCGTTGACGCCAAGCGCGGCAAGGTGTTCACAAAGGTCATACGCGAGCTGACGGTCGCCGCCCGGCAGGGCGGCGCGGACACCGAGGCAAACCCGCGCCTCCGGACTGCGGTCGCGCTCGCAAAGAGCCACAACATGCCCGGCGACACCATTGACCGCGCAATTAAACGCGGCTCCGGCGGCACGGACGGGGCGGACTTTCAGGAAATTTTCTACGAAGGCTACGGCCCCGGCGGAAGCGCGGTTTACGTGCGCGCCCTCACGGACAACAAAAACCGCACCGTTTCGGACATAAGGCACATATTCAGCAAGCACGGCGGAAGCCTCGGCGAGAACGGCTGCGTCTCCTGGATGTTTGAAATGAAGGGAAGGATAGACTTCCCGGCTGATGTTGACGCGGAAAAACTTTTTGACGCGGCAATAGAGGCGGGCGCGGACGATGTTCTGTCGGAAGACGGCGAGTCGGCGGTAATAACGGCGGTTGACAGTTTTGAAAAAGTGAAACAGTCGCTTGAAGCGGCGGGCTTCAAACACGAGGCGGCCGCCGTAACCATGATCCCCACAAACAACGTCAGAATAGAGGGCAGGGAGGCGAACAAGATGATTCAACTCGTGGAAACCCTTGAAGACAGCGATGACGTTCAGAATGTTTACGCCAATTTTGACATTGACGACAAACTGCTTGAAGAGTTGAGCGAAGGGCAGTGAGGGTCATCGGGATTGACCCCGGCTCGCTTTCGTGCGGATACGGGATTGTGGAGCGTAGCGGGAATACGCTGCGTGTTGTGGAAAGCGGCGCGATACGCCCCAAACGCTCGCTTCCGGTGTCGGAGCGTTTAAGCGAGATAAGCGTCGGCATCTCCCTGAAGATCCGGACGTTTTCCCCCTCCTGCATGTCAATTGAAAAGGTGTTCATGGCGAAGAATTCCAAATCCGCCATCCATCTGGGGCAGGCGCGCGGAACGGCGCTTGCCGCCGCCGGGACGGCCTCCATAGAGGCGCACGAATACTCGTCCACGGGGGTTAAAAAATCGGTAACGGGCAACGGGCGGGCGACAAAAGACGAGGTTAAAAAGATGGTCTCCATTATGACGGGAAAGCGCGAGTTTGCCTCCCCGGACGAGTCGGACGCCATAGCGGTGGCAATTTGCCACATCAACAATGCGGACGCGGCGGAGAAAATACCGGGTTTTTCCGCCGGACGGAGGCAAAGGAGGCGTTTCTCGCCCGATGATTTCCCTGCTGAAAGGAAAGGTTGTTAAAAAGTCTCCCGGCTCGGCGGTAATTGAAGCAGGCGGGGTCGGCTACGGGTTTGTGCCGTCCGCCCGCGCGTTTGAGGAAATGCCCGGCGAGGGCAAAGAGGCCGTGCTTCACATTCACACCCATCTTTCGGTGAACGCGAGGGAGGGCGCGCTTGAGCTGTTCGGATTTTCATCCGGGTATGAGAAGGAGATTTTTGAAAAACTGCTCGGCGTTTCAGGCGTGGGGCCTCGGGCCGCGCTGAAGATTCTGTCGTGCATATCCGCGGAGCGGCTTGCCGAAGCCGTGCGCAAGGGCGACCTTGACAGGAGAAAGATCACCGGCCTCGGCCCGAAGAGGGCGGCGGCGTTAATGAACGAGCTCAAGGGCAAGGTTCTGCCGCCTCCGGGCCCCCAGACCGGCGAAACCGGTGATGACGCCGAGGCCGTTTTTTCCGTCCTGAGAAACTACGGCTTTACCGCCGCGGAGATAAGGGGCGCGCAAAGGGAGATTGAGGAGGAGGCGAAGGAGGCGGGGAGTTTTGAGGAGGCGGTAAAGAGCGCGCTCAGGGTGATGAGGAAATGAGCGGGGAGACGGAAAACAGGGCGGTTAGCCCGGAGGCCGAGGCGTCTGAAAGGGCGGGCGAGGAGAGGTTGCGCCCGGAGAAACTGGGTGATTTTCTGGGGCAGGAAAAGAGCAAGGAAAAAGTGGCCGTTTTCATCGGCGCGGCAAAAAAGAGAAAGGCGGCGGCGGACCATCTTCTTCTCTGCGGCCCTCCGGGGCTTGGCAAAACGACTCTCGCCCGCATAGTTGCGGCGGAACTGGGGGCGGAGCTTCACCAGACATCGGGCCCCGTGCTTGAGAGAACGGGAGACCTTGCCGCCATGCTGACCGGCCTCGGCGCGGGGGATGTTCTTTTCATAGACGAAATCCACCGCACCAACAGGATAGTTGAGGAATATCTTTACTCCGCAATGGAGGATTTCAGCATAGACCTTCTCATGGGCGAGGGCCCGTCCGCCCGTTCAATGAAGATAACCCTTGAGCCGTTCACGCTCATCGGGGCGACCACCAGAACCGGGCTGCTGACCTCCCCGCTTCATTCGCGTTTTGGAATGGAGTTGCGGCTGGAGTATTACGAAGGCGCGGAGATTGAGACCATCATAAAGCGTTCGGCGCGCATAATGGGCGTTGAGATAGACGCCGCCGCCGCCGCGCGCATAGCCGAGAGGTCGCGGGGGACGCCGAGGGTGGCAAACCGGCTTCTCCGCCGCGCGCGGGACTACGCCCTTGTGAAGGCGGACGGCAACATCGGCGAGAAAGAGGCGACCGCCTGTCTTGAGATGCTTGAGATTGACACCATGGGCCTTGACGGGCTTGACCGCGCCATACTTGAGGCCATCATCGTCAAGTTCGGCGGCGGCCCCGTGGGCGTGGAAACCATCGCCGCCACAGTAAGCGAAGACAGAGACACCATAGAGCAGGTGTATGAGCCGTTTCTGCTCAGGTGCGGGTTGCTTGAAAAAACCCCGAGGGGAAGAAAGGCCGCGCCGCTCGCCTACAGTCATCTGGGAATGGAAACGCCTTCGGGAATGCAGAAAAGGATTTTGTAGTCGGGGTTAAACTTGCAAAACTGATTTCACAGTCTAGCATGAAGATTCAATCCTCATCCACCAACAGCCAGATTTGTTGCATAGGTAGCTCGGCTTGAATCTCTTTTGGAAGGTTAGAGTAAACATCCTGAATTTCATTGACAAGATCTTCCGCATTCCACAAGCGGATATTGAAAAAATCGCGCTTGGCTTCCTCCTCCACATTGCGATTAAAACCACCCCATGAGACCAAGAGCCCATGCGTGGCACCAAATTTCTGCATAACACCTTTCAATTCATTATAGGTCGTAGAGTTAATCGGCGTATCACCTGACTTCACCTGAACGCAAAGACGAGGTTCATCAAATCCCATTGACCCTCGTCCTGCCAGAATATCTACACCGCCATCGGACCCCTTTCTCGGATTGGGGCGAACTTCGAAACCTTGAGCTTTCAAAACTTCAGCAACCAAATCTTCCATGCGATGACTTTTGAATTTGTAACCGATAAAATCGCTGACTTGATCATGTGCCAACTGTGCCAAATCAGGAAGTGCCTGCTCTTCATCCCCTGTATTATCAGTCTCTTCCTCTGGCTGTGGCTTTCCCTCTATGACCGCTTTTATTCTATCTTCCTTGTTTTTGTTCACACGAAAGACAGTTAATAGGGAGCCAAAGGCATAGAGAAGGTCCTTATCAAAAGCACTCCGTGGAATTGGCTCACTTTTCCATTTTACTTTTCTACTGTGATGAGCACTTTCGGGATTACCACCTATATACTCATAGTCACCGACAACCTCTCCAAACGCAATTGTAGGTCGTTTTTTTAGGGGTAACGCGAGCAAATCACCAACTTGAATCTCCTTGATGAACCTAAATATCTGCCCCGTATGGTTCCCCACTTTATAGGAGTTCCAATCTGGATATTTTTTCTCCAAGAGTTCGCGTATTTGTTCTCGTGTATGTATGTCGGACAAATCGCCGAGATGAGTCCAACCAATGAACGCCCGTCCTTGCTCAAGAGCGAGGTCTTCTTCTCCCCCATGTTTTCCAGCCCTTGCCACCCAAATCGCCATTTTACTAATACCCTGAAAGTGCTACAGAAAGCCGCATAACCAGTATTCTTCCAGCCGTTTTCACTTGAAAGTTACCCCATTTGGTCAGGTATGGGAAGTCTCTGCCCCGGATTTTCCCCTATCTGTCCAGCGGCACTTCCCTTATGAATTCGTCCCAGTGGGTTTCGGCATTGCTAAACGGCGACTTCAACTTTGCGGATGTATTTCCCTTTACAATTCTCATCCACAACCGCCAGATAGTCACAAATCGCCTCGCGTATGTTTGCAAGCGCCTCCGCCTCCGTTTCACCCTGTGAGACGCAACCCGGAAGACCGGGGCAGGAAATGCTGTATCCCTCTTCGGAATGCTGTAAAACAACCTTGTATTCCATAACGCCAAATTATACATAAAACGGGAAAACAGGAGTTATTCCGGAAAAACACCCTCATCAGGGGGTCAAAACGACCTTGACCGCATTTTCCATCCTCTTGTCCATAAGTTCATACCCCTTCGGAGTGTCGGAAAGCGGCAAGTCGTGGGAGATGATGAAAGACGGGTCAACCCTCCCGCTCTCAACGAGAGGAAGGAGTTTTGAGATGTAATTCTTCGCCGGGCAGACCCCGCCGCGCAGAGTGAAATTTTTAAGATAAAAATCAAGCATCGGTATTGCCACAGGCTCAAGAAACAGACCGATAAACGATATTACGCCGCCCGGACGGACAACCTTGAAGGTTTCAAGAAGAGCGGACTCCGAACCGATGCACTCGCACGCGGAGTCTGCGCCGAGGCCGCCGGTAATCTCCATAACCCTCTCCGCCGGGTCTTCATTTGAAGAGTTGATGACAAAATCCGCCCCCGCGCTCTTTGCCATGCCCAGCCGGTAATCATGGTGGCCGACAGTTATCACCTTTGAAGGACTGAAAAGCCGCGCCGAAGCGGTCGCAAGAAGCCCGAGGGGGCCGTCTCCGAAAACCACCACCACACCGCCGGGTTTGATGTCCGCCCACTCGGCGCAGAAATACGCCGTTGAGAAAACATCACCGAGAAAAAGAAGTTTCTCGTCCTCAACACTTTCGGGAACTTTCTCAAGCGTGGTGTCGGCAAGCGCCACCCGGACAAACTCCGCCTGCCCGCCGCCGTATCCCCCGAACGCCTCGCCGAAACCAAAGCAACCGCCGCCCCCCGTGCATGAAGTCGGAAAATGGTTGTGGCAGTTTGCGCAACCCCCGCAACTGACCCAGAACGGAGCCACAACCCTGTCGCCCTTTTTCAGCCCCCTTGCGTCCTTTCCGGCGTCTTCAACAACGCCCATGAACTCATGCCCCACGACAAAACCCTCATCCATGGGGACAACCCCCCTGTAGAAATGAAGGTCTGAGCCGCAAACGGCGCTCTTTGTAACACGCACTATCGCATCGCGCCCGTCTTTTATGGCGGGGTCGGCGACATTTTCAACGCTCACATCGCCCGGTTTGTTGTAAACCACCGCTTTCATCAGTTCATTTTCGTCCCGGAAACCCCGATGGCCCCCTTGGCTTCAAACGGGGAGACAAAACTCTTGAGCAACGGCTCATCGGAAATTATTGCCTCCTCAAGAACCTTGTCCATGTGCTCAACAAGTTTAATCTCAACACCTTTCTTAACCTCCGCGGGAACGTCCTCAAGGTCTTTCTCATTCTCCTGCGGGAGAAGCACGGTTTTGACCTTTCCGCGCTGGGCGGCAAGGATTTTCTCCTTCAGCCCGCCTATGGGCAGCACCCGCCCGCGAAGCGTTATCTCGCCGGTCATCGCAATGTCGCGCCTGACCGGTTTTTTGAGCAGGGCGGACACAATGGCGGTAACAATCGCTATCCCGGCGGAGGGGCCGTCCTTGGGGGTCGCGCCCTCCGGGGCGTGAATGTGTATGTCAACCATCTGGTAGAAATCCCTGTCCAGCCCCAGCTGCGCGCCGCGCGAGCGCACGTAACTCATGGCCGCGCGGGCGGATTCCTTCATCACGTTTTCGCCCTCCGGCTTGACTCCCGTAACCGTGAACCCCCCCTTTCCGGGAACTATCGTAACCTCTATGGTGAGCAACTCGCCGCCCACCTCGGTCCACGCAAGGCCGGTTACCGCCCCTATCTGGTCATCTTCTTCTATCTCGCCGTGCTTGAACTTGGGAACGCCCAGATAGCCGCCGATGTTCTTTGCCGTTACCCTGACTTTGGAGCGGGACTTGCCGCCTTCGGTCTCGGCGACCTTCCTTGCCACCTTTCTGCAAAGTTTGGCTATCTCGCGCTCAAGCGTGCGCACCCCGGCCTCCCGCGTGTAGCGGCGGATTATCTCAAGAAGCGCGGTGTCGGCGACACCCGTCAGGGAATCCTCCAGCCCGTGCTCTTTTGTCTGCTTGCCGAGCAGAAACTTTTTGGCGATGTGCAGTTTCTCATCCTCGGTGTAGCCCGGTATGCGGATGATCTCCATCCTGTCCTGAAGCGCCCACGGAATGGTGTGAGTGATGTTCGCCGTGGCTATGAACAGAACTTTGGACAGGTCGTAATCCGCCTCTATGTAGTGGTCGTTGAAGTTGGAGTTCTGCTCCGGGTCAAGGCACTCAAGCAGGGCGGACGCCGGGTCGCCCCGGAAGTCCATCCCCAGTTTGTCTATCTCGTCAAGCAGGAACACAGGGTTGATTGTGCCCGCCTTTTTCATTCCCTGAATGATTTTTCCGGGAAGCGCGCCTATGTAGGTTCTCCTGTGGCCGCGAATCTCGGACTCGTCCCGCACCCCGCCAAGGGAGACACGGACGAACTTCCTCCCCATTGAGCGGGCTATGGACTTGGCAAGGGAGGTTTTTCCCACCCCCGGAGGACCCACAAAGCAAAGTATGGGGCCGCGAATCTTCTCGGTGAGCGTCCGCACCGAAAGGTATTCAAGAATTCTGTCCTTGGGGTCTCTGAGGCCGTAGTGGTCTTCTTCAAGTATGCTCCTCGCCTCTTTTATGTCCAGGCGGTCTTTGGTGTGCTCCTTGGTCCACGGGAGGTCCATTATCCAGTCAACATAGTTTCTGACAACGGTTGCCTCGGCGGACATTGAAGGCATCATCTTGAGTTTTTTCAGTTCCTTTTTGACCCTCTCCTCAACCTCTTTGGGAAGCCCCTTGTCCTTGAGTTTCGCCTCAATCTCCTGAACATCGGACTTCATGTCGTCCTTTTCGCCGAGTTCCTTCTGTATCGCCTTCATCTGCTCGGTCAGATAGTACTCCCTCTGGGATTTCTCCATCTGCCTGCGCACCCGCTTGCCTATCCTCTTTTCTATCTCAAGAATCTCCACCTCTTCCTGCATCTTCTCGTGCAGTTTTTTCATCCTCTCTTCGGGGTCTCCGGTCTCAAGCAGTTCCTGCTTGTCGGTAATTTTGAGGTTCAGGTGGGAGGCCACCGTATCCGAAAGGCGTCCCATGTCTTCAATTGCCGAAACGGTTGAGAAGACCTCGCCCGGTATTTTTCTGTTGAGTTTTATGTAGCCCTCAAACGCCTTGAGAACCGACCTTCTGAGCGCGTCCCCCTCAACGCTTTCTGCGCCCCGCGACTCTTCAATGACCGACACCCTGACCTTGTAGAAGTCCGATGTCTCAATGTATTGCTCTATGCGCCCCCTCTTTTTGCCCTCAACCAGAACCTTCACCGTTCCGTCCGGCAGGCGGAGCATCTGGGCGACCGTGCCTATGACGCCCGTGGAGTAAATGTCTTCAGTTTTGGGCTCGTTTTCACTCGCGTCCATCTGGGTGCACAGGAAGATTTCCTTGTCGGCATTCTCGGCCTCTTCAATCGCCTTGATTGAGCGCGCGCGCCCCACAAACAGGGGGGCGACCATGTGCGGAAACATAACGACATCCCTCAGGGGAAGCATCGGCATGTCTTTGGAGATTTTTTCGGAGCTCATGATTTGAGAACTCTCCCTGGCGCGGCGCGCCTCGTTTGACCATTCACATAACATTATATAAGCACGCCGCAACGCTTATCAACTGGGCGGGGGAAAAATTCTCAAGTTGAAAGCCGCCCCGCGCGCCCTTATAATGAGTGAACCGGGAGGAAAACAGGGATATGACCATAGGAAAAAAGCTTCAGACCGCCGTAAACAAGCAGGTAAACGCCGAGTTTTACGCCTCATACCTGTATCTGTCCATGGCTGCCGACTGCGAAGCCGGAGGCTTTCCGGGCTTCGGCAGGTGGATGAGGAAACAGAGCGAGGAGGAAACCGCCCACGCGATGAAACTGTTTGACTTTGTTCTTGACAGGGGCGGGCGTGTGGAACTGGGGGCGATAGCCAAGCCCAAATCGTCTTTCGGCGGCCCCGCAAAGATGTTTGAGGAGGCCCTCAAACACGAGCGCAAGGTAACGCAGATGATACATGACCTTCACCGGCTTGCGGTTGCCGAGAAGGATTCTGCGACCGCCGTGATGCTTGAGTGGTTTATAGAGGAGCAGGTTGAAGAGGAGAAAACCGCCACAGACATTCTGGACAGTCTGAAAATGGCGGGAGACAACCCCGCCGCCCTGCTTATGCTTGACAGGGAAGTGGGAGCGAGAGAGGCGGCTGAATAATTCAGCCCGTGGGAACTCCGAGCATTCTGTCTATGGGCTTCTTTGCCCTCTGCGCCAGTTCTTCGGGAACTTTCACCTCAAAGATTTCCTCCTCAAGGGAGCGCAGAACCTTGTCAAGGGTTATCATTTTCATATACTCGCAAACGGCTTCGGCGCTTGCCGGAAAAAACTTTTTGCCGGGGTTGTCTTTTCTGAGGCGGTGAAGCATTCCCGTTTCGGTGGCGACAATGAACTCGTCTCCGCCGCTGCGGGCGCGCTCCGTCATTCCGGAGGTTGAGAGAAACCTGACATCGCCCTTCCCCGCGCCGTGGTAGAGGTAGTGGGTTGTGCAGCCGCATTCGGGATGAACCACCACTTCCGCGCCCGGATGCTCGTCTTTTGCGCGTTTGATGTCGCCGACTTTAATGCCGGTGTGAACATGGCACTCGCCGGGCCAGATCTCCATTTCCCTGCCCGTAACCTTGGCAACGTATGACCCCAGAAATATGTCCGGCAGAAACAGTATTTTTCTGTCCGGGGGGATTGATTCCACCACCCGGACGGCGTTTGAGGAGGTAACGCAGTAGTCGCTTTCAGACTTCACCTCCGCCGATGTGTTCACGTATGAAACCACCACCGCGCCCGGATGTTCGTCCTTCCATTCTCTCAACTGGTCGGCGGTGATGGTGTCGGACAGCGAGCAGCCCGCCGCTGTGTCTGGGATTAAAACCTTTTTTTCCGGCGAGATGATGCTTGCCGTTTCCGCCATGAAGTGGACGCCGCAGAAAACTATGATGTCGGCGTCGGTGCGCGCCGCCAGTTGAGAGAGGCCGAGCGAGTCTCCGACATAGTCCGCCACGTCCTGCACTTCTGGAATCTGGTAGTTGTGCGCCAGAATAACGGCGTTCTTGTCTCTTTTGAGAGATTCTATACGCCGCGCAGTCTCCGCCGTTTCACCAGCCATTGCGGTTTTGATTATAGCATAGAAACGGGGGGCGGAAGTCCGAGCCTTACGCCAAGTCGCATTGCCAGAGGTTTCCGGAATGACACGCTGACTTCATGCAACCCGGCTGATTTCTACCCGCCTATAAAAATGCGGATTTCTCCGCTCTCGTCTATAACAACCATCTCGCCATCCTGCTTTCTGGCAAGCGCCTGTCCGTTGTAGAAAGGCTCAAGATACCGGTAACGGTGACCGCCCGAAGCATCATTTCCGTCTTTGTCTATATGAAACCAGCCGCCCGCGTCACGGGCGCACGCATATCCTTTGTGAGGAACATCCAGGTCAAAAAATGCACCCGTATTAACAAACCTGCCCTCCGAATCAACGTGCCGACACAAGCCGTCCGGAGAGCGAACCACAGCAACACACTCCCTGAAATCACCCGCATAGAGATGCGGGCCGCCCGGAAGCGGTTCGCCATTTTTGCGTATGTGGTAATAGCGTCCCCGCGCATCTCTGACCGGACAGCGTTGCCGCTGAAAATTGCCGCACCAGTTCCATGTTCCCCCGTATGCGCTGCCTCCGTCCGGATGTATGTGAAACCACTCGCGCTGGAGCATGACCGCCGCCAGACCCTCATAGAAATTAAAGGCGCGAGTGAAACGCTCCGAGTATGCCGGGTTGCCGTCTGGCAGGATGTGAAACCCACCGGCGCCCAGTTGCGCCGCTGCAAGCCCGGGGGCGCGAAACGGCAAAACCTTGTCGTATCTTGCCGGATACAGGGCTTCACCACCGAGGACTTTCAAGTGATGAGTGCCCTCAGGCGCGGGCGCGGTGTTTTTCCACTGCTCAGAATTCATTTGAATTTCAATAGCGGCCCACAGAACTGTTCTCCATTATCATTGCCGCTCTATGAAGGAAGTAAAGGAAATCGGACATTTCCTGATTCTTCCCTTGTGATAATACATCCAGCAAGAATCGGCTTTCCAAATAAACAGCGCGTCCAGATAATTCGCATAACTGTCATCAGCCCGGCTGACAATCCTTCCCGTTGCGTATGAAACGGCAACATTAACAAGCCAGTCGTGAGTGATGCCGACGCACAGCCCGCGCCTTCGAGAGCCAATAATGCCTTTCATAAGTTCCACTGTTGCGGAAAACGGAGGGCTAAAACCCGGATACGGAATTTTATCGCCGCACTCCGACATGCGTTTGATGAAATGGTCGTAAAAATCTTTTTCCGATACCAGACGGGACAGGGTGGTTTCCGCCACCTCAAAGTTTGAAACATAGATATCACACCGCAATCCCAACCATTCTTCAGGGACACTCCCCGAACCGCCGCCTCTCCGCAAACCGTCCGCCGTTTGCCGACAGCGCGGCACCGGGCTGTGCAGTATCCGGGAGATTCCACCCCGCATTATTTTTCCCGCCTCTACGGCATCGCGCTCGCCCCGTGCCGTCAACAACACGTCATTGCCGTGCTCTCCCTCAGGTATTTTACCCCTCTCGGCGTGGCGCATCACCGCCGCCGCCAAGGCATCAGGCGGGATTACATCCATCGCTTTTCCAATGTGGTCGAAGGCGTTTTTGCCGCCGATAATTTGCGCTTCCTCTTTCAAACCTATGCGAACTCCAGCGGCGGTTTGCGCATGTTGCACTTCCGACAAACCTCGTGCCGCATGTAATCTTTAATTAGGTCTTTGTATTCCGGGCTGTTCCATATAGGCAACAGCCCCTTGCCAGACACATTGCCAAAATCACCCAACGTGCGGCGCAATGTATCGGGCGCGCAACAAGGGTCGAAACGCCCCGCATGGTTCACCCATGCCTCCTGACCGAGAAAAGGGCATCGGGCGTCCGGGTGCAACTCGCCGCCATGACCGGGGTCAATCTCATAGATATTTTCCAAGCGAATACGCTTGCCGTTCGGTAGCCGCCTTTCTTCGGCAATACGGCGGCACTGCCGAGCAATTGTATTCCAGCGCGTGATGGAATCACTGTTGCGGCGCAAGTCCTGACCGGCAATCTCCCTGAAATGCGCCCAGAGATGGTGTCCCTTCACCCTGTCAACGCCTTCCGCAACAGCCAGTTCCACAACCTGCGGAACCTGAGGAAGGTTCATTTCCATAAAGGTCATTTGCAGAGTTACGGAACAGTAGTTTCCGCCGCCCGCCGCATGCCTGTCGCGCGTCCGCACAAAGGTTCTGAGATTTTCAAGATTTTTTTCAAAATTATTGCCGACCATGACGATGCTTTGAGATTGCGCGTCCGCTCCGTTCCAACTGATCTTCACATCAGACCCTATAGGGACAATAAGTTCCGCCCACCTTTGCGCGCCAAGTCCGGGAAAGGTGCCGTTGGTGGTCAGGTTCATTTTTACACCATGCTTCCGGCACAAATCAATAATGCGCGGCATGTGCTTATACATCAGTGGCTCGCCCATTGTGGAGGGAATAATTTCTCTCAGCCCCGCTGGCGCGCACTCCTCAATGACACGCTCAACTGTCTCAATGGACATGCGTCGGCGCGGAACCCTTCCGCTTGCGCGCGCCTGTTTCCGCGGGCTGTATGCGGAATGCTCTTCACACATGACGCAACCAAGGTTGCAGTCATCCGGGTTGGTGTCAAAGGTTATGCGCCAAGGCGAGGCGAGGCACTTCAAATCCCCCATGCCGCCGGTCAACTGCTTGCCTCCCGCCCGGATTGAGACGCGCCTTGTGTCAAGCGCCCGTAGTGTCGCAAAACTTCATCCGCATGCCGCCGAGCGCAGGGAATTTGACCGTCATCGGAAAACAGGTAGCCGCGCTTTCCCATGCGTTTGAGCGAAACCGGGTCTGCCACTGCCGCGCGCATCGCCGTGCGTAGGTCGTCCGAGTCGCGGTGTCTGAAAGTCAGGCCGTTCTCCCCGTTTTTGACATATTCGCCCATCCCCCCGTGGCTTGCGGTAATAACCGGCACGCGGCATTGCTGGGCTTCATGAATCACGAGGGGTGAGTTTTCATCCCATATTGACGGAACAACAATACAGTCGCAACGGTTGAAAACATCCCTGACAATATCCTCATTGCGGTATTCGGACATCCACTCTATGCGCGATGCGGTATTCGGGTAATCTGCGGCTTGGTGCTTCAGCGAAGCGGTCAGTTGTCCTTCGGCCCTTCCCCAGATGCGCAAGCGGGCTCCGCCCGGAATACCGGAGAATGCCTCTATAAGAAGGTGAATTCCCTTTGACGGAGAGTGGCGTCCGATGAACCCGAAAACAAAATCTTTTTCACATTCGCGTTGGCGCCCTTTGTAGCGGTCACGATCAAAGCCGTAGTCCGTAAAAACCGTTTTTTCCTCTTCAAGGCCGAACTCATTCACATATCTGCACATAAGATGACGGGACGGCGCGATGAACAGGTCCACGTTGTCGCATGTGCGATGGGCCTGTTCCATTCTGTTGCCAATCCACCGCTCCCAGTAACGCGTTTCCTCATCAGGGCGGACGCCCTCAATGAAACGGTTGTAGCACTGCGTGGCGCACTTCCGGTTTTCCTGACCGTCGCAGATACTCCATGGCTCGCCGCTGGAAAGTCCGCATTGCAGAAACTGCCCGCGCGGACACATAAGCCAGAAATCATGTAGGGTGAAAACCACTGGCAACCCGCATGATTTCGCGACCAAGGGCAACCCCATGGAAAGATGGTTAAGATGCCCGAAATGAACAATATCCGGCGAGGCGGAATGAATGACGCGCTCAAACACCTTGTCAATGTGATGGTTCTGAAAGCGCGAGTTTGACCGCGCGTGGTTGACCAAGTGAACCGGAATGTTATCTCTGACAGGGTCTGTTTCCGTTTGCAGTGTATAGTCTGGCAGAAAGGGGTCTTCCTGTCTTGCAAATACCTCCACCTCGCAACCCTTGTCACTCAAGGCATGCGCCAGCGTCTGGGTGTAAACCTCTGAGCCCGCATTGTAGCGCCTCGGATAGCCGTGTATTACCAGCAGTGCTTTCATCCTTTACCCCGAACACCTTTCAAAACTTCTTACGGCAAGCTTAACCCCTTCCGCTATGAAGATTTTGCAGGAGAATCCCAGTTTTTCCCTTATAAGCGAGGGGTCGCCATAAAAGCGACTGACATCATAATCTCTGCCCCGCCCGTAGACAATGCCGGAGTTGCCGCCCGCTGTTTTCCGCACAAGTTCCGCAAGGTCCTCTATGCCGGTCGGCTCCCCCGGCAGAACATGCATTGGCGGAAGTGAAGCCCCACCGCCGTGAAGATGTTTTGCGGTCATGACAACAGCGTTTGCCGCATCCTCTACATGGGTAAAATCAAACACCTGCCCGCCACCGTGAATCTCCAGAGGCTTGCCGCCCAAGGCGTTGCGGATAAAGGAGTTGAGCAGTCTGGTGGGGTGGTCGCCGGGGTGGCCGTAAACATTTGAGAATCTGAGAACCGAATGAGTCACTCCGTCTTTACGACAATACTCCGTTACCAGACGCTCCCCCTCCGCTTTTATCCGCCCGTAGTGGTTTATCGGACTTAATGCCGCCGTTTCACAAACAGGAAAAAATGAGGGCTCTCCATACACCTCGCGGCTACTGCCAAAAATAAACCACCGACAACCCGACGCGGCCACTGCCCTGAGCAACCGCAAAACGCCATACAGATTGACATGGCTACATACCTCAGGGTTTCTCTCGGCATCACACACCCTTGACACTGCGGCAAAGTGAACAACTCCGGCAACCCCTTTCAGCAAAGCATTAAGGTCATTAGAGGTTATGTCACTCATACAATCCACGGGATGCCCGTCAAGGTCGCACGGGCGCAGGTCAAGAGTCTTCACCGGCCAGTTGATGTTTTCAAAAGCCCTTCGCGTTGCGGTTCCCAAAAGCCCGCCCCCGCCTGTAATCAAAACTGTTTCTGATTTTGCCGATGTTTTGCGAACCATTGCAATTTGACTATAGCACACAAACGGGGGGCGGAGCCGCCTTCAAACCATATCCAAACTGATATCCAGCGCGGGCGCGGAATGTGTGAGCGCCCCGACCGATATAATATCAACGCCGGTTTCAGCAACCTCTCTCACATTTTCAAGCGTAACCCCGCCCGACGCCTCAAGCAGAACCTTCCCCTTCGCAAGGGCGACCGCCTCTTTCATCTGCTCCGCGCTCATATTGTCCAGCATAACAATATCCGCCCCGGCGGCAACGGCCTCGGTAACCTGAGAGAGTTCCTTCGCCTCCACCTCAAGCGGGAAACGAACATAATTCTCCTCCGCCTCTTCCGCCCTCCGCCGCGCTTTTGACACAGCCCCGGCGACCCCTCCGGCAAGTTTAATATGGTTGTCTTTTATCAGTATGCCGTCATAAAGCCCGAACCGGTGGTTTTCGCCGCCGCCCATGCGGACGGCGTATTTTTCAAGTTCCCTCAAACCCGGAGCCGTCTTGCGGGTGTCCATTATTCTTACGCCTGTTCCCCGCACCGCCTCAACAAAACGGGAGGTGAAAGTGGCTATTCCGCTCATGCGCTGAAGGATGTTGAGCGCGAGCCTCTCGCCCGAAAGTATGTGCCTCTGTGAGCCGGTTATGAAAACGATTTCATCACCGGCCTCCAGCGCGTCCCCGTCTTTCACACGCGACCGCCAGGCAAGGTTTTTGTCCAGTTTCTCAAAAACGGTCTTTGCCACACCGAGACCCGCAAGAATGCCGCGCTGCTTTGAGCGCACCGCCGCGCCGCACTCAACATCGGTTTCAAACAACAACTCCGTGGTAACGTCCCCGCCGCCAATGTCCTCCCGGACGGCCGCCTCTATGAGGGCGTCAACCTTTTCCCGGTCAAGAACCGGCGGCTTTCTCTCAATCTTCACAAGTCCTCCCAGCCGGGAACCAGCCCGCCCGCATTCTTACTGAAAATACTGTGGCGGCAAAGCGCGGGGTCGGTCTCGGGGAAATCCTCCCGTATGTGAACCCCCCTTGACTCCTCCCTCATTAGCGCCGCGCGCGCCATCATCATATAAAGACCCGCCGCGCGCGACCGCCCGCCCGTCCGGTCAAGAACACCCTCAAGGACGGAGACAAACTCCCTTATCTTCTCTCCGCTCCGGACAACGCCTAACATATCCGAGGCTTTTTCGGCAAGCGTCCCGTCTCCGGCGGCCTCTTCGCGCGGAAGGGGGGGAGGAGCGGCGGACTCAGGGGAGGCAAGGCTACCCGTGCCGCCGTTTTCAAGCGCGCCCAGCGCCGACCTTCTTGAAAAAACAAGGCACTCAAGAAGCGAGTTGCTCGCAAGGCGGTTTGCGCCGTGGACGCCCGTGCATGCGGTCTCGCCGCAGCAGAACAGACCTTTAAGGCTGGTCTCGCCGAAAAGCCCCGTGCGGACGCCGCCGATGGTGTAGTGAGCCGCCGGGGCAACCGGTATGGGCTGCGTGAGGCAGTCAACGCCGCTGTCAAGGCACATGCGGCGAATGTCTGCAAACCTGTTTTTTATGACGGCGGGGTCAACCCCGGTCAAATCAAGGTAAACGGGCCCCCGGCCCGTCTCCAGATGTATCGCCTTTGAAACCGCATCTCTGGGAGCAAGGTCTCCGAGGGGGTGCGCCCCCTCCATAAACTTTTCGCCGCTTGCGTTCACAAGGCGGCCCCCCTCCCCCCTCAGGGCTTCGGATATGAGAAAACTCGCGCCGCCGCCGGGAGAGTGAAACGCCGTAGGGTGAAACTGCACAAACTCCATGTCCATTATCTCCGCGCCCGCCTCATAAGCCATGGAAATGCCGTCCCCCCTCGCCGACCGGGGGTTGGTCGTCCGGGCAAAAAGCGCCGCCGCCCCTCCCGTGGCAAGTATGGTGGAGCGAGCCCGCGCCGCGCCGCGCTCTCCGCCGCGAACAACCCACGCGCCGAGGCAACTGCCGCCCGCATACATAAGCCCCTCCACCCCGGTCTGCTCCATAATCGTTACATTCTCCGAGCGCGACACGGACGATATGAGAAAATCAACCATTTTTCTGCCGGTCGCCGCGCCGCCCGCATGCAGAACCCGCCGCTTTGAATGGCCCCCCTCAAGGCCGAGGTCAAAACCCCGGTCTGAAACATCAAACTCCATTCCGAAATCCGCCATCTCAATCACCCTCTCCCTGCCCTCGCACACCAGCGCCTCAACCGCCGTCTCCGAGCAAAGGCCGCAACCCGCCTTCAGGGTGTCATCCCTGTGCAGAAAAGTGGAGTCGCCCGCGTCAACCGCCGCCGCAATTCCGCCCTGCGCCCAATACGAATTGCTCTCCTTGAGAGTGGTCCGGGTAACAACCGTTACCCGCGCCCCGCGCCCCGCCGCGCAGAAAGCCGCATACAGCCCCGCAAGGCCGCTCCCTATGACGAGAATGTCCGAGGGTTTCGCGCTCATCCCTCCTCCCCCAGACGGGCAAGCAGGGAGCGCCTGATCTTCTCAAGAGCGCTCCGGCTTTCCACCTTGCGCCCGCCGCGCCCCGTCACATAGAAAACATCAAAAACCTGCTCGGCACGCGTTGACACCTTCGCGTAGGTTATTGAGACGCCCGCCTCCGCAAGCGCGCTTGTAATGTCGTAGAGTACGCCCTCCCTGTCGTCCGCGACCACTTCAACGATTGTCGCCCTGTCCGAAGACCTGTTGTCAAACACGACCGCAGGCGCGGACGAGGCGGTCTTTCTCTGCGCAAGGGCAAACCGCCGCCGCTTTTTCATCTCGCCGTCAAGGTCAAGCGCTCCAGCAAGGGCTTTCTTTATGTCGGCCTCAACCTTGCCCCACAACTCCGGGCTGCCGACGGCGGAGCCGTCCGGCCTGCTGACATACATAACGTCCAGAACATTGCCTTCGCGCGAGTTTTCCGCCCGCGCGTCCAGTATGTTAAACCCGTTCGCGCTCATCACGCCGCAAAGAGTGCGGAACAGCCGCTTGCGGTCTTTTCCCCAGAAAACAAACTCGTCATAACCCTCGGTCTCGTGGTGAACCACCCCCGTTGACACGCCGCCCCGGTGCGCTCCCATTATCTCCAGATGCTTTGCCATACTGGCGGGCGAGTGGTTGAACAGGTAGGACGGGGGCATTTTGCCTATCGCTTCCGCCGCCTGTCCGGCGGAGACCTTTCCGCCGGACAGGCGTTCTATCTCGGCGCACACCGTCTTCTTTCTTGCCCCGGCGGAGGGGGAGCGCTCCACCCTGCCGGACTCAAACACCCTGAGCAGGGAGAAATAAAGGTTTTTGAGCAGCATCCCCTTCCAGTTGTTCCACACATCGCCGCCCACCGACCTTAAATCGGCG
Organism: Candidatus Dadabacteria bacterium; assembly: GCA_026708565.1. Taxonomy (NCBI): domain Bacteria; kingdom Pseudomonadati; phylum Thermodesulfobacteriota; class Candidatus Dadabacteria; species Candidatus Dadabacteria bacterium. Next base: position 97,091 of record JAPOUR010000002.1, on the reverse strand, counting down.
AAGGTGAGGATGTAAAGCAGAGACAGCCGCTCCTCGTCTCCTATCCGGCGGGCAAGGTTTGAAACCAGTTCGGTGTCGTTGATGTCCTGCTTCTGGGAGAAATCCGACATTACCTGATGGTTCTCCACAAGGAACTCCAGCAGGTCGCGGTCGCGCGGGGGGAGGCCGAGGCGGCGGGCAATCTTCCCCACCATGTCGCGCCCGGCGCGCTCGTGCCCCTTGCCGACGACGCTCTTGCCGATGTCGTGAAACAGGCAGGCGAGGTATAAAACCTCCCTGCACATTACGGACTCGGCAACCTTGGTAAGCAGGGGAAACTCCCGCTCGCGGCTGTAGTTGAAAAGTTTCTCCACCTCGTCAACAAGAAACAGGGAATGGATGTCCACCGTGTAAAGGTGGTAGGCGTTGTGCCGCATCATGCACACTATCTTTCCGAATTCCGGTATGTAATGGGCGAGAAACCGCAGGCGGTTCATAAGGGAGAGGGTTTTGTAAACGTTTTTGCCGGTTTTCAGAATGCCGGTAAATATGCGGCTGAACTCCGGGCTGTTTCTCATCTCCTCGTCCATAAGCGGGACGCGCTCCCGTATCAGGCCGCGCAGATACCTGCTCATCTCAACCCCGTGCCTGTCCGCGTATTCAAACGCCCTGACCAGATTTTCCGGCGTCTTTGTGAACACGTTCTTTCCCGTAACCGACAAAACGCCGTCGCTCACGGTAAACCCGCCCCCCAGATGGCGGGCTCCCGTGTTGCGGGCGGGCGTGTAACTCGCCGCAACCCTCTCAAGCGTGCGCTGAAACTGCTCGCTCACAAGCCCCGCGCGGAGATAGTAAACCCTCATAAACTTCTCAACCGCCTTCATTGAGGAGTCCTGATAGCCGAAAAACCGCGCCACATCGCTCTGGCAGTCAAACGCCAGCCTGTCCTGCTTTCTGCCCGCAAGGTAGTGAAGGTGCGAGCGCACAAGAAGCAGAAAACTCATGCACTTCATCGTCACCCGGAACTCTTTTTCGCTCAAGACCCCCTTGGCAAGCAGGTCTTCAAAACTTTTGACCTTGTATTTTGCCTGCGCTATCCACAGCATGGTGTTCAGGTCTCTCTGCGCCCCTTCGGACTCCTTCACATTGGGCTCAAGCATCCAGACCGAGCTTCCGAACTTCTCCCTCCGTTTTTCCGCCTCGGCTATCTTCTCCGTTATGAACCGCTTTGACAGTTCGGGCATAAGGTCATTGGCAATGGCGGCCTCAAGCGCCTCATACGGGCGCGGGTCTCCCGCCACAAAGCGGCAGTCAAGAAGCGAGGTGAAGGTGACGAAATCCTTTTTGCAGAGCAGCGCGCAGTCTTCAACGGTTCTCACCGCATGGCCGAGGTCAATTTTCATGTCCCACAGGGGATGAAACACCCCCTCGGCGGCGACCGCCGCCTCCTCTTCAAGCCCCGGCTCGTGCAGAACGAGAAGGTCTATGTCGGAAAAAGGGCACAGGTCTCCGCGGCCGTATCCGCCCAGAGCGACAAACGCCACCCCGCGCGGGGCGGAAGGCGGCAGCTCCGCCGCTTTCCTGATGAAAGAGTCGGCAAGGGCGGCCCTTTCGCGCGCCAGCGTTATGCCCGCCGTAAACCTGTTTGCGGGCCCGAAGGAATGGTGTTTTTTCTCTATCCGCTTTGCGCCCCTGAGGTAGAAACTTTTCAGTTTGGCGCGCCCGTCCGGCTGCTGTGTCGCGGTTGCCATGGTGTTAACGAAGCCGCAGGCTCACCGAGAGGCCGTCTCTTATGGGAACTTGAACCGTCATAAAATCCGGGTCGGCGGCGACCAGTTTGTTGAACCGCGCAACGGCCTCGGAATCGGGCGCGCCGTCCGGGCGGGCGGCCCTGCCGTCCCAGAAGGCGTTGTCCGCAATAAAAAGCCCCCCCTTGCGAACCCTGCCCCGCGCGGCGGCAAACATTTCGGGATAACTTTCCTTGTCCGCATCGCAAAAAATTATGTCAAAAGTTCCCCGCGTTTCCGACAGGATTTGCAGCGCGTCGCCCGCGCGGAAGGACACGATCTTTTCAAGGCCGCTTTTCTTCATAAACTCCGCGGCGGAAGCCGCGTTTTCCTCCGACCTGTCCGTGCATACAACCGAGCCGCCGGGACCCGCCGCCTTGGCAAACCAGTAGGCCGAATACCCGAAGCCGGAGCCCAGTTCAAAAACCCTGCGCGCGCCGAGCATCAGCGCCTGCTGAAAAAGAAACCTGCCCGCAAGCCGCCCCACTATGGGGAAGTCCCTTTCCCGCGCCAGATTCTCCATTTCGGAAACGGTTTCGTCCTCCGGCGGAAACGCCGCGCCCCCGGCGAGAGAATCCATATAGGCGTCTATCACCGGGTGGACTATGGCTAATTTCCGTTCTTTCTCGCTTTGTTTCAAGGTTTCGCGCCGAAGTCAACCGGAACTTCGGCAAATCCTTCGCGGATGTTTGAGGCGCGCGCAAGCACAAAAAGCAGGTCGGACAGCCGGTTGAGATACACGACCGCATCGGGGGAGGTTTTCTCCTTTTTCATCAGTGAAACCGCGCTTCTCTCCGCCCTCCTGCACACCGCGCGGGCAAGGTGCAGGGCCGCCCCCGCCGGAGTTCCCGCGGGAAGGATAAACTCTTTCAGCGGCTCCATTGTCTCAAGAAAACGGTCAAGCCATCCCTCCAGTTTCTCCGTTCTTGCGGCGTCAATTCTGGGAGCGTCCACACCGGGCGGGCTTGCCAGGTCCGAGCCGAGAATAAACAGGTCGTTCTGAATCTCCGAAAGCACCGAAAGAATCTCTTCATCGGAGCAGAAGGAGCGCGCCGCGCCTATGGATGAGTTCAACTCGTCCACATCGCCGTAGGCGGCTACTCTGGCGGAGTCTTTGGAAGCCCGCATGCCGCCGACAAGCGAGGTCTCCCCGCCGTCTCCCGTCTTTGTGTAAACCTTTGTTATGCGCTTTTTCGCCACTGAAAAAGAATAGCCCAGCGACCGGGGCAATTCAAACGGGGTTGCAAGGACGCGCGCCGTGTATTACGCTTTCCGCCGTATTGTTTCACTGGGAGGTGACGGTGTCATGAGATTTTTGAAAAGAGTTGTTGTAGCGGTTCTGGTGGCGGTAGCCGTTCCGCTTTCAATTGCGGGCGCGGGGAAAACGCCCGACCCTCTTCCGGCGCCGCAACTTGTTCAGGATGCGTGGATGTTCATGGCGGCCTACAAGGCTGACCCGGTTGCCCTTGAGGAACTTCTTCCCGGAGGTCTCAAGCCGCATCCGAACGGGCATGTGTTTATCAACATGTATACCGTGCCGGAGGAAACGCAGACTTCGGGCTTCGGGGCTTACAATCTCACATATCTTGCCATTGAGATAGACGGGCATGACTCCTATGTAATGGACAGGGAAAACGGCTATCCGGGCAGGTATTTCGTCCACTATTTCAACAGTTCACCGAAGATGAGGAAGTTTGCCGAGAGCGCGGGCATTCCCGCCGAGGCGGGCAGGACGGCGGCTTATGTAAGGGGCGGAAAGGTGAAAGCGTCCCTCAGAATAGGCGGCAAGCGGCTGATAAAGGCCGAGGCGAAGTTGAAAAGCAGAAGGCTTAAAAACCCTGAAAGCGGGCATTTGAACTATTTCGGGCTGAAAAACGGCAGGGTGGTGAAACACCCTATTCCCTATCTCGGCTCAACAAGGGCTATAAGCGACCCGAAGATAGAGATAACCGCGCCCGAAGGGCATCCGTTGCACAGACTGAAACCGATAGCCGACCCCACATGGGCGGTGTGGATGAAGGGGAGTTTTGTTTATCCGCAGTTTGAGTATGTGAATTGATGAGGGGGAATAAGAGATTGTTACTGGATTACGAAACTGGGAATCATGTATTAAAGTTGCCACTCTTTACAATCTCCGATTTGACCGCCTCAATACCTAGGAGTTTTTCAACAAAGACAGTAAGGTTTTCTGGCTGGTCTTTTTCCCGCTCTCTCACGATTTCTGCGTAGTCAAGATTGAGAAGACCGCAAAGTTCAGAGCCGGTCATTGCTTGGGCCTCGCTGATTTTGTTTTTGAACCCCGCGCGGATTTTGTCTTTGTCTGGCTGATTGAAGCAACAAAAGCGCATGTCAACAGTCCAAGGAATGCGCGTTCCGAGATACTGGATGAACCTATGAAGGTTTGCGCGTTCCCCGGCGGCTTTCTTTGTGTCAAAAGCATCTCCGTCTTTGAGTTCAAGAACAAGACATTCCTGAGCTGTTCCCTTGCGCCGGAAGATCATAAAGTCCGGCTCTGCTCCGGGGTAATCTATTGTCTCGCATTGCTTGATTGCCTCTTTTGAGGCAACAGAGACGCCCGCAGTAATGATGTCTTGAGCAAGGAAGGCATCAAGGTCAGAGATTGTGCGGGAACGCTCAAGGATGATACTCTCAAGTTCCCTTCCTGCCGATATGCTTGTGGAATGAACTTGCGAAATCAGCGCACCAAGTTCAGGAACGCCGAACAAGCGCGTATATCCGCCGTCAGTCCGTCCGGGTTTTGCCTTTTTTAACCGTGCCAACGATGTCGCAACCTATAAAGTTTCGCCCTACCTCTTGGCAGGACTTGAGAACAGAATAACTGCCTGCGGCAGGGTCAACAACAAAGTCGCCCTCATTTGTTACGGCCTCAATCAGGCGCGATTGTAACCCTATGGGCTTGCGGTGGGTGTGTCCGCTGTTTTCCTTCGCCTCCGACCATACATCGGGAATGTTGTGGATTTTCCAAACACCTTTAGCGCGTTTCGGGGCTTTCTGTATCACGACCAGACTCTCGCAAGTCCGGCGCGTCCGGTAGCCCATTCCGAGCCGTTCCTTATGCCAGACAACCATATCAACGGTAAACAGGTCGGTCCCGGAAATCCAGGGGTCTATACCGTTACAGAGATGAAACTTGTCAACCCACAAAAAGAGATGACCAGACGGAATGAGAACCCGGCTGATTGCGTGAATAAACTCCGTGATTGTATCCTCTCCCATTTGTGGGAGTTCGGCACGGGCGCGCCCCCGCTTGTCTCCCTCATTACCAAACCCTTGATAATCCAGAACGCCCCTATATTGAGGGTCAAAGACAACAACCGGCACAACTCCAGCGGGCAACTCCGCAAGAAGGATGAGGCCGTCATTTACGTTCGGAGCGTTTGTCTTAACGCCTTTGGGAATGACAAAGGACGGGGAAACAATGTCGCGTGCCTTGCTGAAAACCGTTTTGCTTTTCTTCGGCGGGGGTGCGTTCACAACAGCCCGCGCAACATCCTCAAAAGGCGCGTCTATTTTGAACAGGTCTTTTTTTGCCGTTGCCGTTTTCATTGTGTCAACTCTCCATACTTCATCCGATGAGCCATAAACCAAGCGGTCTTTTGCTGAACGCCAAGCCATTTCGCCAACTGGACGGAAGAAACCCCTTTGCTGGACTCAGCAACCAGATACATCGCCATTAGCCATGTGTGGAGAGAGACCTTGCTACTCTCCAGAACCGACCCTGTGCGGACGCTGAAGTACCTCCGGCAACCCCGACAGCGATAAGGCATAGATTTATGCTTCACTTCCGACACTTCAAAACAACCGCAATGCGGACAATGCGGCTCGTCTCCCCATTTCAGATTTTCAAAGAACTCCCGCGCCGCCGCCTCGTTGGGAAACCGGCGCAAAAATCCGTAAACGCTCTTGTTTTCTGGCATTGCTTATTCCGCCCTGTCAGCAATCGCGTTTGCTGTCTTCTTGAGAGTGTCAGCCAAGTCCGAAAGTTCGCCCGCTATCTCGGCGGACTTGCTCCGATCATTCTCGGTAATAGCTACACGGCGAAGGTCATTTGTCTTTGCCAAACAAGAGGCTACTAAACTGGTCGCTCCAAGAGCGCGTTTATGTAATTCGTATGTTGTCATCTGAATTACCTCCTTCATCAAGATAACAACACTATATATTACAGTTGCCAAAGTGTCAAATGGGTTTGGCAACTTTAATACATAGATTCCAACTTTTTCGTTAAGCCAAACGGATAAAACCACATAGAGGTTCACCACATAATCCCCCTACATTAAAGAGGTGAGGATAGTACATGGAATTTGTCAGTTGTGTGTGCTCATCACCACTACAATGGCTCATTCTGCAAATAAGCAACTCTAAACAAGATGTCTGAAACAAAGTCTGTCATCAATGCAACCTTTAGATTTTCAGTTCTCCTTCTATTCTCTTAAGAATGTTAGATGCAGTCAAATTTCCGGAATTGATTTCAAGAGATTTTTTCAGATCGTTTATTGCTTCTGCGTGCTTTCCTAATTTATACTGAAGCCAGCCGCGATTGGTGTACGCTCCGTCATTTTGGGAATTGAGCCTGATTGCTTCCGTATAATCCATTACTGCCTCTGCAACCATATCTAATCGGCTCTTGGCCCAGCCGCTACCTACATAAGCAATACTCTTCTGATATTTCTCAACATCTACAAGGCCAGTCGCTTCGGTGAAATCTTCAATTGCCTTTTTATATTCTTCTAAAGCAAGGTAAAACATTCCTCTTTGATAGAGATTGGTAAAACTTCTTTTTCTTTTGAGTTTCTTGTCATAGTAGTGGACACCCAGTCTTTTATTGTAGTATTTTGTTTTACTATTCCTCTCTATAAATCCCGCCAAGTCAGAAAAGAGGTTTTTCTCAGTAATTCCCATATATTCCAATTCTTGATGCATGTTTCTCTTGTTGTCTGCGAGCACAATAAAAACTTTCGCTAACATTTTTTCTTCAACACTCGGCATTCCAAACAGAAATACCGATTGTTGCATAGTTAGGCGTTGAGTCTCTACATTCGGATTCCCAATTGCTGGTTGCCAAATATACCATCTACCATCATTTTTAAAAAAACTTTCTACATCCTTTTTTAGTTCGTCTTTAGTCCTAATCTCTTCTATCTTGCTATCCTTGTAGTTTACATTCATGCAAAACACTTTCCCATCATTATACTTACCTTCTTCATTTTGATTGTCTTCCTCGCAAGCAAACCACAAAGCCACCAAGGAACTGTATGTAAAATCTATCAATCCTGTTGCCACTCTATTATGTTGCAAGTGTGCCATTATCTCCAAATGATCAAGATTTTTGTAGATATTAGGATATGTCAAGCGAACTTCGTCTACCATCTGATCTAAATAGCCTAAAAACAAGGAGGAAATCTGAAATGGGTATTTGAATTCTAATTCGCTCTCATTAAGAAGCCTAACAGTAGCACTGCTTTGTAGTTTCCAACTCGCGTTTTTTTGTCCACGATAAATAAAGCGAGGTGCACTTTCGGCTTTTTCCGTCTCTTCCATGTAAAGTTTCTTTACCTCTAACAGGTAGTCTTCAAGGCTCGTAATAGTCACTTCTTCGATTTGACTCACAACTCATCTACCTTACTACAAAGATTATTGAGACATCTACTATTCATTATTCCCCTAGCAAGCAACATGTTGTTTGCTTTAGTGTAGCACAAACCCCGCACAGCCTCCCGCAGTCTCAAAAACCCGCAGATAAACTGCGCGCCGCACAACCAACCATCACACCCCGGCCACGCGCCCGTGTCGCGCCACTCCCCTAACGCAAAGCGGGCGCGACACGCTTGATGTGGCCGCCAATTCCTATATCGGGGCGAACAAGAGTTTCGGGAGGCGTCCCGAATCTCGCGCCTTCCCCGCTCCCCGCGCCTCCGCAGGCGGAAAGGGAAAGAACAACGGCAACCGCCAGCGCCGTCAGCGTCAGGCGACCCGGAAAACTCTTTGCTGTGAAGTCTTTCAAACGCATTGTCATGACAATAATCAGGATACCAGCAAATCAACCCTTTCAAAACCTCCGCGTTATATCAAAAACAAAGCGCGTTCTCGTGTAGTCGTAAAAGTCCGCCGATGAATCGCGCCTCGTATGGATGACCGTCACCCTCGGATAAAACCCCCGGTATGAAAGCAGCCTGTTTGCCATGCTCGCCGAAAAATACCCCGTCCACTCGCGGCGGTCTCCGAAAAAGGGGTCCGCCTCCCTGTAAACGCGCCTCGCGGCGTCTGCCCTCAGGGAGACGGTGAATCCCATGGGCATTTCGCGGTAAAAACCCTTTCCGGCGGAAAACTCATCGTATTCAAGATGCCCCGCCCCGGCGCGGCGTAAGACCGCGGCGGCAAGAAGAGTTGAGGCAGTGCGAATGCCAAACAAACGGGTAAGGGAAAATCTTGCCCCCGCGCTGTTGCCGTCCTGAAGGGAATTGCGCGGGAACTCGTGATTTATGACCTCCGCCCCGGCGGACAGCCGCCAGACCGGGGAGAGCGGCAGATTGCCTTCCACCCTGCCCCCGATTGACTGCTCGTATAAACGCCCCGCAAGCAGACTGCGCCAGAATACGGGACCGGCGGCAACCTCCCCGCCGCCAAGACTCTTTACATAGTTCGGAAAAACCTCAAACGTGTGCTGGTCAAAACTCTCGCCCCCGTAATCCTTGACCCACAGCCGCGCCGAAACGCCAAGGGTGTCTCCGCCGCCAAGCCCCCCGAAACCCGTCCGCCATGAGCCGCCGAGAAAAAAGTTCACCCCCCTGCCGCCGGTCTCGCGGGAATCATCGCTCAGCCGGAAGGGCAACCCGCCGATGACAACGGTTTGCAGGGAAGTGGACTCGTTTATATTGCTGTCTTCGGCAACCCCTATTGCAAAGTCCACAGTCCACGAACGCCGCTCTTTCATCAGCGACAGAAATTTTTCTATGTTTCCGCGCACCGCCGGGGGAATGTCTTCGGAGAGAACGGCCTCAAACTGATTTTTGGCGTTCGGGTAATCGCCAGAGGCAAAATAGGCGCGGGCAAGTTCCAGACGCGGGCGGAGCAGCCACGGCTCGCGGTTGACCACCGATTTGAAGGAGTCAACCGCCTCCTTCGGGCGGCCAAGTTCCATGAGGACAAGACCGCGCACAAAATCAAAGGTTCTGCGGTCAGCAACCCCGCCGGGGTCAAGAGAGTCCAGAATGCGGAGGGCGTCCTCCGCATCGCCGCCGGAAAGAGCGGCGCGGGCTGAGTTGAGGGATTCGGCCTCCAAAGGCACGGCGTCCGCAAAGGCGGGCGCGGGCATTGCCGGAAAAAGAGCGAGAAAAAACAGAAAGGCGGGTATTGCGCGGGTCAACAAAACGGGCGCGCGGATTTTATTCCGTAGGGGGTTGCTTTGTAGCGCTGAAAGCCCCGGCTGCGGAAAAAACGCCATCCTCATCGCGGAAACTGGCGCCCCAAGTGCCTCCGATGTATTGGTATTCCGTACCGAAAAACTGGCCGCCCCATTTTCCTCTAACATTATCGGGTCCGGAGGTTTCACCCTTGAAAAATCCTCCGTCAACGGTGCGGTCAATTGAGGCCGCCCCAAGAAGTATCTGCCCGGGCACACCCATGTTGTTCGAGATGTCTATGAGGTTGTCTATAGTTCCGCCGACCGTAGGACTACCCCCAAATTGTACAAGAAGATTCACGTCCGCCGTTGCCATACCGGAATCTCCTTGACCGCCAATGTTTTCATAAGCGGCCAGTGTCTTTCCCTGATATGTTGCGCTACCTGTAGCAGCGGTAATGGTGGCGGCGGGAGTTTTACTAACGCTCAGCCCGTCAGCAAACGCCCCCCATATTATGTTGTCTGGAGTCACCTCGTAAGCCCAGAATCCAAACAGCAGAGGGTCGGTATTCTCATACTGAGGCACATCTTGAGCGTCAAAACCCGAAATGGCAACGGCAATCGCGCGCTCGTGCATGAAAACTTGCGCCCCGGGAAGTTCGGGAATGGAGACGGATGCGGGGGCAAGAGTGCCTACGCCATCTGCCACAATACTGCCTCCCTGATACTGAACCGTATCGGCGGTTATTCCGGAAGTAGCGCGGCTCCCCTGAGTAACACTGCCGGGAACGGGGTCATTTCCAGCGGCTCTCTGTCTGACCGCCGCGCCGGAACCCAAGCCGAGGGAAGTGGGTCCGATGCCACCGGCGCCGCCTCCGCCTCCCCCTCCCCCGCCGCAGGCGGAAAGGGAAAGAACAACGGCAACCGCCAGCGCCGTCAGCGGCGGGCGACTCCGAAAACTCTTTACCGCAAATTTCAAACGCTCCGTCATAGTCTTTTCCTCCGGGGCAACCGGCCCGTCTGAACTATAACATAAAACCGGCGCTTTAATGTCAAACCCGCAAACAACCCTTTCCTTGACCGCCCTTGCCAATAGTATAGTTTTAAGCCGATTTTGAGCGTTGACGGAGAGTGTGTTTCCAATGCCCCTGCCCGATGAGACCAGAGAGCGGATAAAACAGATTATTGAAGAGGCCGAAACCCCGCGCTCGGCCCTTATTCCGGCGCTTTGGGCGGTTCAGAAGCGGCTTGGGTGGCTTTCCACGGAGTCAATGGCCGAGGTCGCGGGCATGCTCGGCGTCCCGCCGGCAAGCGTTCAGAATGTGGCGACCTTTTACACCATGTTCTTCACAAAGCCCGTGGGCAAACACACGGTCTGGGTCTGCGGAACGCTGTCGTGCGCGCTGCGGGGCGCGGGAGAGGTTGAGAAATACATCTGCGGCAAACTCGGCATATCGGCGGGAGAAACCACCGGGGACGGCAAAATAACGGTTATGGAAGCCGAATGCCTCGCGTCCTGCGGAACGGCTCCGGTGATGCTGGTGGACAATGTTCTGCATGAAAACCTGACGCGCGAGCGTGTGGACGAAGTGCTTGACGAGTTGAAAAAATCCTGAAACTTCAAATGCCTGACAAAACCATGAGAGAGCACGCGATGCGGATACTGGACGCCGCAATTGATGCGGCGGACCCGCAAAGGTGCGTGTTTGAGCACGTGTCGGTTGAGGGGCGGGAACTTCGCATTGAAGGGAAAACCTACAACCTGCCGTCTTATGAGAATGTGTTTGTGGTTTCCTTCGGCAAGGCGGCAAGCGCAATGGCGGCGGCGGTGGAGAAACTGCTGGGAGACACAATTACGGACGGCATTGTAATTTCGGGCTCCCGTCCGCGCGAGGATTTCAGGAAGGCGCGGTTCATGCTGTCAAGCCACCCCGTTCCCGATGAAAAGAGTGTGGCGGCGGCGCGCGCGGTGATGGCGCTGCTGGAAAAGACCGGCCCGGCGGACCTTGTGCTGTTTCTGATATCGGGCGGCGGCAGTTCAATGCTCGCAATGCCCCGCGAGGGGCTGTCCCTTGAAGACAAAAGCAGGGTTACGGAGCAGTTGCTCATATCCGGGGTTGACACCTACGGCCTCAACACGGTCAGAAAGAAACTTTCAAAAATCAAGGGCGGGGGGCTTCTGAAACAGGCGCTGCCGTCCGAGGCGGCAACCCTCATTCTGTCCGATGTCGTGGGAGACAACCTTGAGATGATCGCATCGGGCCCCACCGTGGCGGACACCACCACCTACAAGGAGGCGTGGCGGGTGATAGAGGCCCTTGGCGTTGAGCACCAGATACCGCCGAGGGTGGTGGTTGAACTTGAAAAAGGGCTCAGGGAGGAGGAAAAAAACCCGCGCCCCGCGCCTGCGGACGGGGGGGAAGCCGCCCAGACCGTGATAGTGGGCAACAACGGCAAGTGCCTTGACGCGGCGGCGGCAAAGGCGCGTTCGCTCGGCTACGGGACGCTTGTGCTTTCATCGCAAATCAGAGGCGAGGCAAGAGAGGTGGCCAAGTGCGTGGCGGCGGTCGCGCTTGACATAGAGAGGTTTGAAAAGCCGCTTGAGACGCCCGCATGCGTCATTTTCGGCGGCGAAACAACCGTGAATGTCAAAGGCGGCGGCAAAGGCGGAAGAAACACCGAAACCGCGCTTTCCTTCTGCATGGAGGTTGTCGGGCACGGCAACATAGTGGGGCTTTTCGCGGGAACTGACGGCATAGACGGGCCCACCGATGCGGCGGGGGCGATATGCGACGGCGACTCGCGCCTTGTCGCGCGCGCAAGGGGCGTCAGCGCGCGAGACCACCTGATGGCGAATGACTCCTACTCTTTCTTTGACTCTCTCGGAGACCTGATAAAAACCGGCCCCACGGGGACAAATGTTATGGACATAGGCATGGCGCTGATCGGCGCGCCGGGGGGCGGGCGGTGAGCGCAAAAGTAAAAACCCTTGACGAGATTGTTGACGGCGCGGGCGGCGCGGTGGAAGCCGCAATGGAAGTTGCGGCAAGGGAGTGGGGCAGAATCTCCCTGAGCCTTGAGATGTGCGGCAAAACGGGAGAGTTTGACCCGTCTCTTTTTATGATAGGCGTTTTAAGCGAGGATGTGATAATCAAAAACCCGCTTGCGTGCGCCACAAAATCGGTTGACATCAACAGCCCGACCTACTATCCGATGTATCTGGTTAAAAATCTGCTTGAGATGGACGCCCTCATGCCCGCGCGCGGATACCACACCCAGCCCGCGCTTTACTGCCACATTGAACTCGCAACCAAGGCGGCAAACTCTCTGGGCCTGTCCGGCACTCTGGCGATGGGGTTTGCGTGCGGCTACTCGGTCGCGCGGACGGGCTGGATTGCGGAAAAGGGCCTCCGCCGGGAAAGGGAATTCTTCCTCAAAACCTTCTTTGAGAACTCAAAAAGAAACCATGACTGGGGCTTCGGATGGCATTCCACGCAGACGCAGTTAAAAAAGATTTTTGACCGGTTTGCCCTGTGGCAGCGGGACGGCGGGGCGCACCAAAGGGAGACCGCCGAGGAGAGGCCGGTCAAGCCGCTGCTTGTGTGAAGTTTTACTGGCCGCCGTAGCCGTCGTATTCATCGGCGAGGTTGGCAAAACCCGGAATTCCTCTCTGTTCAAGAAACGCGAGTTTGCACACGCCGAGAGGCCCGTTCCTCTGCTTGCCGATGATCACCTCCGCCGTGCCGTCTTTGCTGTCATCATCCTTGGCGTAAAAATCGGGACGGTGTATGAACATCACCACATCGGCGTCCTGCTCTATCGCGCCGCTCTCCCGCAAGTCCGAGAGTTGCGGCCTCCGGTCTGAACGTATCTCTGTCTGTCTGCTAAGCTGCGAAACCGCAATGACCGGCACATCCAACTCTTTGGCAAGCGCCTTGAGAGACGAGGATATCTGGGCTATTTCCCTCTCCCTGCTTTCTATTCTTGTGTCGCCCCTCATAAGTTGGAGGTAGTCAATGATTATAAGGTCAAGCCCCTTGTCTTTTTTGAGCCGCCTGCATTTGGCGCGAATTTCAAAGGCGGTCTGGGCGGCGGTGTCGTCTATCAGTATGCGCGACCGCCCGAACTGTTCGGCGGCAACGCTTATCTTGTCCATATCCTTTTCGTTCACATGCCCGCTTCTGAGGCTTGAAAAACTTACATCGGCCATGGAGGAATACAGCCTCTGGGCAAGTTGTATTTCGGTCATCTCAAGGGAGAACAGCGCCACCGTTTTACTCAACTCCACACCCACGTGTTCCGCCATGTTCAGACACAAAGAGGTTTTGCCGAGGCTGGGGCGCGCCGCCACAACCACAAGGTCGGACGGCTGAAGCCCGGATGTAAGTTCGTCTATCTTTCTGAATCCCGTGGAAATCCCCGTAATGGCCAGTTTCTTTTTGCGCGCCTCCTCAAGGTGTTCCATGGTGCGCACGGCAAGGTCCACCGGTTGCGAGAACGCCGGCCTCACCCTCTTGCGGGCTATTTCCATAATTTTGCTTTCCGCCTGGTCCAGCAGTTCTTCGGGGCTTGCGCCGTTTGCCCCGCTCCGCGCTATGTCGCCGCCCGTGCGGATTATCTGCCTGAGAATGGAGGTGTCTTTCACCCTCTGCGCGTAGTAGGAAACATTTGAGGCCGAGGTAACAACGTCCGCCAGAAAGGTTATGTAGTGGTTGCCGCCCACTTCGCTGAGAGACGAGCCGCCCAGTCCGCTTATGTGTTCGGAAACGGTGAGCACGTCCATCGGCTTGCCCTCCTTGTCCAGTTCAACCATTACCTCAAAAATTTTCTTGTTGGATTTTGAGTAAAAGTCATCCGGCGCCACTATCTCAAGAACTTCGTTTATGCACGAGTTTTCAAGCATTATGGCGCCGAGAACCGCCCTTTCCGAGTCTTCGCTCGTGGGGATGCCCGAAACATCTGCCATATAAAAACCTCAACCTCTCCGCCGTATGCGCGGCGGGTAAAGTTTCTAACTTCAAACCGCCGCCGTGTCAAAAAACGGGGGCGCAAACCCCCTTCAAACCGACAACTCTCTTATCAGCCCCGCATGCGCCGGAAACCGCTCCGCCAGTTTTTCCGTATTGCCGAGTTCAAAATCCTCCTGCTTGTAGGCGGGGGAAACAGTGGTTCCCATCAGCGCAAACTCGCCGCCGTCAACAAGTTTCAAACCCTGCCACGCGCCCGCCGGAACAACCGCCTGCGGATGCTGGCCGGACATTATGTCCGTGCCGAGAAACATCAGCCCCGCCCCTGCGGGGCTCAGGGTGAGCAACTGAACCGGGTCGCCGAGATAGAAATGGTAAACCTCATCGGATTGCAGCCGGTGCATGGCGGAAACCCGCCCTTTTTCAAGCAGATAGTAAATTGCCGATGAAAAACGCCTCTCCCCCCGGTAGCGGGCGGGAAGAGACGGAAAGGTTTCGGAACTTAAGTAAGTCTCCCGGTAAAGCCCGCCTTCGGGCTCAAGCGGCTTGAGACCCAGTTTCTTTATTATGTGAGACGCTTTTATCACGATGATTTACAGGCCGCCCGCCCCGTGTTAGAGTAACAGCAAATGCCCGATTCTGAAAAGCCCTCCGGCCAGACCGAGAAAAACGGCGAAGCCCCCGAAACAGACCTTGCCGCATCAATAGGCATGGCCTTCAATCTGGGCGTTTCCTTCAACCAGCAGGCAAAAGGCTCAATGAGCATAGCGCAGGCGCTCGCCGAGATGGGAGAGCATATTTTCACCAGCCTCAACAAGGCGCACGGAGAAAGGTTTCAGCAGGAATACATCATCGCAAACACCGAATACCTGCTGCAAATCGCCCTGCTCGGATACATAGTCCCGTCAATATGCGACTACGAGGACAACTTCAAGGAACGGCTTCTCTCGCTGATTGAAGCCCGCGCCAGAAAACAGGGGGCGCCCGGCGGAGAAAGCGGCGGCACAGACGACGGGGGCAACAAAGGCGGGGGAAGAATAATCACCCCCTGAACCTTCGGCGGGCGCGGAGAAAAGTGTCCGGAAAAACAACCATAACAATCGCCGGAAAAGGCGGACCCGTCAGAGGGACTGTTACAGTTCCGGGAGACAAGTCCATATCGCACAGGGCGCTGATGATCGGCTCTCTTGCGCGGGGACGGACGGAGATAACGGGCCTTGCGGACGGCGCGGACGTAGCCTCAACCGCCGCCGCATTGCGCGCTCTCGGAGCGACCATAGAGACATCGGCGGGAAAGACATCCGTGCGGTGCGAAAAACTCATCCGGCCTTCGGGCGCGATTGACGCGGGAAACTCCGGCACAACCGCGCGGCTTCTCGCCGGAGTTTTGAGCGCGCAACCGTTTGAATCAACCATAACGGGAGACCGCTACCTGAAAAAAAGACCGATGGAGCGGGTAATCACGCCCCTGTCGCTGATGGGGGCAAGCATATCGTCCGAAGGCGGGCGGCTGCCCCTACGCATAAAAGGCGGCAAACTCTCCGCCATTCACTACCGGACGCCCGTGGCAAGCGCGCAGGTAAAATCCGCCATTGCTCTCGCCGCCCTGTTTGCGGACGGAGACACAACCATTGTTGAGCCAGCGAAAACCAGAGACCACACCGAAATAATGCTCAAACACTTCGGGGCGCGGGTAACAACCGCCGGGGCGAAAATAACTGTCGGGGGAAAGGGAGCGGAACGCCTCCGGGGAACGGAAGTGGAGATTCCGGGAGACATATCGTCCGCCATATTTCCGCTGGTAGCCGCGCTGATAAATCCCGGCTCAAAAGTGAGGGTGGAAAATGTCGGGGTCAACCCCGCGAGGACGGGCGCGATTGACATTCTCGGCAAGATGGGCGCGGATGTCCGCCTCGGCAACATGCGGAGCGCGGGCGGCGAGCCGGTGGCGGACATTGAGGCGGCGTGGACGGGCGAACTCAGGGGCGCGGAGATAGGCGGGAGCGAAGTGCCCGCCGCCATAGACGAACTCCCCGCAATCGCCGCCGTGGCGTGCTTTGCGCGTGGAAAGACAACCATTTCCGGCGCGGGCGAACTCAGGGTGAAGGAAAGCGACCGGATAAGCGCGATGGCCGAAGGGCTGCGCAATCTCGGCGCGAAGGTTGAGGAAACTCCGGACGGAATGCAAATAGAGGGCGGGGAACTCCGCGCGGGAACAGTCTCCAGCGCGGGCGACCACAGGGTCGCAATGGCTCTGGCCGTTGCCGCAACCGGAGCGGAGGGGGAAAGCCGCATTGAAGATGCGGACTGCGTGGCAATATCTTTCCCGGAATTTTTTCAGACCCTTGAAAACCTCAGAGGCGGCAAATGAGAAAGGTTATCACCATTGACGGCCCCGGAGCGTCCGGCAAGGGAACGGTGGCGCGCATAGTGGCAAGGCGGCTTGGAATGAAATATATGGACACGGGCGCGATGTACAGGGCTTTCGCCCTTTTCGCCACGGAGCGGGGCGCGGACGAGAGCGAGGCGGCGGCGCTTGTCGGCGAGGCGGAAATTTCGTTTGAGGACACCGGAGACGGAAACTGCGCGGCGCTTCTCAACGGGCGGGATGTGAGCGCGCTTATCAGAACGCCTGAAATCTCGGAAAGCGCTTCCAGACTGTCGCGCATACCGGCGGTGAGAGAGGCGCTGGGGCGGATTCAGCGCGCCTTCGGGGGGAATTCAAGCATAGTTGCGGAGGGCAGAGACATGGGAACGAGGGTGTTTGCCGATGCCGGTCACAAGTTTTTTCTCACCGCCGATGAGCGGGAAAGAGCGAGAAGGCGAACCGCCGAACTGGCGGCGGCGGGCATACGGCGGAGCGTCGGGGAGACGCTTGCCGAAATGGCCTCAAGAGACGCGCGCGACAGCAAACGGAGTCACTCGCCCTTGAAACCCGCCCCCGATGCTGTGATAATAGACACCACACACATGAGTGTGGATGAGGTTGTTGAGGAAATTCTCAGCTTGGTAAAAGGTTGAACGCTTTTTTCACAAAGGCACGGCGGACGGACAGGCGGCTGCATTGCGGGCTGAGTCGGTCCGTATGATGTCAGATCCCGCAGGTAAAACAACAGGTAACAGCTCACAGGACTTTTCACGCCTCCTTGAGGAAAGCAGCGGCTTTGAGCGCGAAAACCTCACGGGCAGGGTTGTCCGGGGCACGGTGGTGCGCGTTGAAAAGGAAAATGTTTTCATCAGCATAGGGCTTCGCTCCGAAGGCATCGTCCCCCTGCGGGAGTTTACGGATGAGGAAGGCGGCGACTGCAAGGTGTCGGAGGGGCAGGAGGTTGACGTTCTCGTCAAAAGCGTGAGGCGCGGCATTCCCAGAATATCAAAAGCCGAGGCGGACGGCCTCAGGCACATAAAGCGGCTGGGCGACCTTTTCAATGAAGAAACCCCGGTGCGGACAAAGGCGGTCAAGAGAATCAAGGGCGGCCTTGAGTGTGTTGTTGAGGGGAACATAACGGGCGCGTTTATGCCCGCTTCGGAATCGGGAATACGGGGGGGGCGCAACAGCGCGGACAAACTTGTCGGCGAGACCTTTGATTCGCTGATAATTGAACTGGACGGCAAGAGGGTCGTTCTTTCAAGAAAAAAGATACTTGAGAGAAGCAGGGCGGAGCGGGTCGCGGAGTTTGTCTCGCAGGTGGAAGTGGGAACGGAGGTCAGGGGCGTGGTGTCAAAAATAATCCCCTCCGGCGCCTTTGTGGACCTTTCGGACGGCAGCGGCGTGGTTGAGGGTTTCATACCGGTCGGAGAAGTGGCGTGGAGGCACATCAAAACCCCCTCGGACGTGCTTTCCTCCGGACAGGAAATTCCCGTCCAGATCATAAGGATAGAGAACAACGGCGACAGAATCGGCCTCAGTTACAAACAGACGCAGCCGACCCCGTGGGAGGAATTTGCTGCCACGACCCCGCAGAATTCAAAGGTCAAAGGGAAGATCTCAAACGTCAACGAGGTGGGCGTTTTCATTGAGGTCGCAAGGGGCGTTGTGGGGTTGCTTCACCCCGACAACATAAGTTGGAAGGAAAAGGTTGACCCCGTTGAGGTTTACGGCGACAGAAAAGGCGAGGAGATTGAAGTGGTGGTGCTCAGGTGCGACACGGAAAAGAAAAAGGTCTCCCTCGGCGTCAAGCAGCTCCAGAAAGACCCGTGGAAAACCGCGGTTAAAAAACTGAAAAAAGGCGAGACGGTTCTCACGGGCACGGTTAAAAAAGAGACGCGGGGCGGCTTCGTTCTGGACCTTGAGGATGACATGGAGGGTTTCATCCGGTTTGCGGACATGGGTGATTCGGACAGGGATGCCGACAAAAAGGCGGGCGATGAGATAACCGGCGTTGTGAAGAATGTGGACGACCATGCGCGCGTGGTCACCTTGAGCGCCGTTATGCTCAGCAGAAAGAACGAAAGGGAAATGCTAAAGGAGTTCACCTCCCGGCACGGAGAGACGGACTCCCCCAAACTCGGCGACCTGATGTCCGGCGGGACGGGAAACGATGACCCTCAAAAATAGTTTGCGCCTTGCGGCGGCGGGCGTGATTGTGATTGTCGCAATCGCCTTTGTGGTCGGCGCAAGAGCGCCCAAAGTGGCGGTTCTCAAAATTGAGGGCGTGATTCTTTCCGCCGAAACCTACACACGGGCCGCAAGGGAGATAGAGAGGGACGACTCCATCAAGGCGCTTGTGGTGAGGATTGACTCTCCGGGCGGCAGCGTTGCCGCGTCTCAGGAAATTCACGCGCTTGTCCGGCGGCTTGGCGAAAAGATGCCGACCGTGGCAAGCATGGGCAACATTGCAACTTCGGGCGGCTACTACGTGGCGTGCGGCGCTCCGGTGATTGTGGCAAATCCGGGAACGGTAACGGGAAGCATAGGGGTCATAGCGACTTTCGCCAACTACGGCGACCTGCTCCGGTGGGCAAAGATGGATTTTGAGGTCATCAAAACCGGCGAGTTCAAAGACTCCGGCTCCCCCCTGCGCCCCCTCTCGGAGGAGGAGCGCGAATACCTTCAGGGCATAATGGACGGCGCGCTGGGGCAGTTTCAAAAAGCCGTTGCGGACAGCAGGGGCATGAGCGCCGGGCAGGTGGAGAAGGTGTCGGACGGAAAGATAATTTTAGGGCTTGCCGCGCAGGAGGCGGGGCTTGTTGATGAGATGGGGACGTTGCAGAGCGCGATTGAAATGGCGGCGGAAAAGGCGGGCATCCCCGCAGACTCGCCCGTGGAGAACTTCCCTGAGCAACCGCTGGGGCTTTCCTCTTTCATATCGCAACTGAGTGGCGCGGCGGATGTCGGGGCGGTTGCGGAGCGCATACTGCGTCCGTCCGGGCTTTACTATCTGTCCGCCCGTCTTGCGGCGGGAAAGGTCTTTTAACTGACGGCAAATCCTTGTATGTTATGTAAAACTGTCGGTGGAAGGAGAACCGGATGAAATACCTGAAAATAATCTTTACTCTCATATTCGTTGCCGCGGGGGCCGCCCTTTACTTCAGCAACAGGGAATGGGCGGACACCCCGGCGGTCATCGGGTTTGATTCCGTCCCGTTCTACAGCATTCCCCCGGTTTTCAGCACGAACGGAATCATTCTCGCGACAACTTTCCTTCTGGGAATGGTCTTCGCTCTGGGGCATTCGTCTCTCAACTGGATAGAACTGATTGGCAAAAACAGAAAGATAAGAAAACTTGAGAAAGAAGCGGGGAAGGTGGAAGAGAGCGACACGGAAGAAGGCTGACTATTTGAGATTTCGTTATGAAAAATCAGGAAATCCCCCCTGAAGTCGCCGAGAAACTGGGGCATTACGTTTACCTGTATGTTGACCCCCGCAACGGGAAAGTCATGTATGTAGGCAAAGGTGTCGGTAACCGCGCCATTGAGCATCTATCTGACAGAAGGGAATCCAAGAAAGTCAGATGGATACAAGAATTGAGAGCCAAAGGGTTTGAACCGCGCATTGAGATTCTCGCCCGCAGGTTGGCTACGGAAGATGAAGCCCAATTGGTTGAGCGGTGTGTTATAGACGCCATCGGCTTGGAGAACCTTACAAACATCGTGCGCGGGCATGACACCGAACATGGTAGGGAACTGCTTGGGGAAATCGTGATTCAGGAAAGGAACGAGCTAGTTGACATACAGCATTATGTTCTTCTCTTTAACATTAAAAACACCTTCAAACCGGGCATGTGTCAAAAGCAAATTTATGAGATGACTCGCGGTTTTTGGCTTATCAAAGAAGAACACAGAGAGAAAGCCCAATACGCTTTCGGGGTGTTCAACGGAACTGTGCGCGGTGTGTTTTCTGTAGATGAATGGCATAGAGCAGTAGACGCAACAATAGAAGAGTTTCCAAATCATAACATAGGCAGTCACCGCATCGACCCGCGCAGATGGTTCTTCACAAGTAACCGCAAAACACCTGATGAAATAAGCGATAAGTATCTTTACAAATCAGTAAGTGAGCACTTGGGCGGGCGAAACCCTGTTATCCCCGTCCCCCCACAAAGCGGAACACCGTTATGAAAGCGCAAACACCATCCGGCAAGCCCTCCTGGATAAAGGCGAAAATCCCTTCCGGCGATAACTACACCCGGCTCAAAGGGCTTACCCGCAACCTTGGGCTTCACACCGTTTGCGAAGAGGCGCGCTGTCCGAACATCGGGGAGTGCTGGAGCGCGGGGACGCTCACTTTTATGATAATGGGCGACACCTGCACAAGAAGTTGCGGCTTCTGCCATGTGAAAACCGGCGCCGGAGGCCCGCTTGACTGGGACGAGCCCCTGCGGGTCGCGGAAGCGGTGAGCAACCTTATAAGCCACAACTCCCTTATTTCCCACGTCGTTGTAACATCGGTCAACAGGGACGACAAAAACCTTGACAGCGCAAAAATCTTCGCGCTGACAGTGAGGGAGATAAAGAGAGCCGCGCCGTCCGTCAAAGTGGAGTGCCTCATTCCCGACTTCAAGGGCTCGGAAGAAGCGCTTGAAACCGTTCTGTGCGAAAAGCCGGACGTGCTGAACCACAACATAGAGACCGTTCCGCGCCTTTACGCGCTGCAACAGAAAACACAAACCGGCAAACTGCGCGCCGTCCGCCCTCAGGCGGTTTACGAACGTTCACTCGCGCTTCTGAAAACCGCGTCCGCCGGAGGGACGCTCACAAAATCCGGCATCATGGTGGGGCTTGGGGAAACGTTTGAGGAAATAACCCTCACCCTCAGAGACCTCCGCGCCGCCGGATGCGGCATTGTTACCATAGGGCAGTATCTACAGCCCACTTATGACCATATCCCCGTGTCGCGCTTCTATCACCCGGTTGAGTTTGAGTCGCTCAAAGAATACGGGGAAAAAATAGTGGGCATACCGCACGTTGAGGCGGGGCCGCTTGTGCGCAGTTCCTATCATGCGGAGAAACAGGCGACCGCCCTTGGCTCAAAACACAGCGGCGGAGAATCCGGTCTCCGCGCCGGGGCAAATTGAAATATCTCATTCTTCAGGGAGACGGCATGCCGGACAGACCGCTTGCCGAACTGGGGGGCAAAACCGTTCTTGAGGTTGCGGCGACACCAAACCTTGACCGCATAGCGCGCGGCGCGTCCGTTTTCGGCATCGCCTCGCACATCCCCCCGTCCCTTCCGCCCGGAAGCGATGTGGGCAACCTCAGCGTTCTGGGATACGACCCCCTTGCCCACTACACGGGCAGGTCTCCGCTTGAGGCGGCGGGAATGGGCATCCCCCTTAAAGAAACAGACCTGACTTGCAGGTGCAATCTGGTAACCCTGACGGAGACCGGCGGCGCGGAGGTCATGGAAGACTACAGCGCCGGGCATATCTCCACGGAGCAGGCGCGCGAACTCATAGAAAGCGTAGCCCAAGCGTTTGAGTCGCGGGGCGTCCGGCTGCTTGCGGGCGTGAGTTACCGCCACCTCCTGATTACCGACAGGTCGCGCTCCGGAATTTCGTCAACGCCGCCGCACGACATTTTAGGAAAGGAGACGGAGCAGTTTCTCCCGCGCGGAAAAGACTCCGGATTTTTCCGCAAACTTATGGAGGACGCAAAAGAGGTCCTTAAAAACCACCCGGTCAACCGGCGCAGAGAGGAAAAAGGCGAACATCCCGCAAACGCCGTATGGCTGTGGGGCGAGGGAACCGCTCCGTCCCTCCCGCCTCTGGAGGAGACTCTCGGCGTGAAGGGGGCGGTTATCTCGGCGGTTGACCTTGTGAAGGGTATCGGCAGGTGCGCCGCAATGGAAGTGATAGAAGTTCCCGGCGCGACCGGGTATCTGGACACAAACTACGAAGGCAAGGTTGAGAGCGCTCTACGGGCTCTTGAGACAACCGACCTTGTGATGATTCACATAGAGGCAACGGACGAAACCGGGCATGTGGGCAAGACGGAACTGAAACTCCGCGCCGTTGAAGACTTTGACGGCAGAGTGGCGGGTCCCGCGCTGGAGGGTATGGAGCGGTTCGGTGATTTCAGAGCGCTGCTCACATCCGACCATCCCACGCCCCTGTCCCTCAGAACCCACTCAAGAGACCCTGTGCCGTTTGCCATATACGATTCGCGCTCCGTTGCCGATTACGGAGAAAGGGTGTATTCGGAAAAGTGCGCCGAAGATTCGGGAACAGTTTTTGAGGACGGCTGGAAACTCGCCCGCGACCTCACGGGCAAGGGTTGAAAAGCCGTTTTGAACACCTCGTCAAGTTGACGCAACCGGACCGCGTTACAACAACAACATCTTCAATTCGCACTCCGCCCGCGCCCTCGTAGTAAAGCCCCGGCTCAACGGTTACGACATTGCCCTCCCGCAACACCCCGCCCGAAGGCCCCACGGACGGCGGCTCGTGAAGCCCCATGCCAAGCCCGTGTCCGGTGGAATGGATAAAGCCCTGAGGGGTTTCCCCCCTGTCGGTATGAAACCCCGAGGACTCAAAAAATTCCGTTACCGCCCCGTGAACATCCGCGGCTTTGACACCGTGCCTTATCATCCCGAAGGCGAGACGCTGGGCTTTCAAAACAGCCCCGTGCATGCGGACAATCTCAGGCGGCGGGCGACCGTGAACCACCGTGCGCGTCATGTCTCCGAAGTAGCCGGACGGCGACCGGGGAAAGATGTCTATGACAACCGGGCGGCCTGTGAAAACGGGACCCTCCCCCCCGTGGTGCGGCATGGCGGAATGCTCTCCGCAGGCGACTATTGTTCCCGAAACCGAATATCCCGCGCCCGCAAGACGGGAATTTATTACACCCTTTATCCTCTCCGAAGTCAGAGGCTTTCCGCCCGACAGCAGAACGCCGTTTCTGCCCGCCTTCGCTCCCAGCACAAGGGCGGTTGCCTCTCTCATGGCGGATGCCGTGTCCGCAAGAGACTTGCGGATGAGCGACACCTCCCCCGCGCTCTTTTTCATCCTTTCCTCAAACAGCATCGCCCCGCTTGCGCACGACACCTTCAAACCCTTCTTTCTGAGCGCGTCCGCAAACGCGAGGGGAAAGGTCGCGCCCACTTCCACGCGGGAAATTTTTCTCTCGGCGGCAAGGGCCGCCGCTATATCGGCAAGAGAACGGCGGCCCCGCGACCCCGCATACCGGGAAAGCGGAATCACTTTGGAAACGGCGGCCTCTTTTTTTCCGCGCGCGAGTTCAAGGTCGCTCAAAACCAGTATGGACTCGCCGCCGTGCTTGAGAAAAACAACGGGGTCGGGAACGGCAAACCCGCCCGTGGCGTAAAGCAGGTCGGGGTTTGCTTCGCTTGAATCTATGATCAACACCGCTTTTTTGCTTTTCATTTGCCAACAACTATACCGCAATAGCAAGGCGGTGGTTGTCTTAAAGCGGGCTCTGTTGTATAATCGCAGAGCCCGCTTACGGCGGGGAGGTTTGAAATGGCAATGTTCGGGGTTACCAAACAGGCGGCGGACGAGATAAAAAAACTGCTTTCCGCCGAGGATATGACGGGCGGGTTTCTGCGCGTTCGTGTGGTGCCGGGCGGCTGCTCCGGATTTTCCTACGAGATGGGGTTTGATGACGAGACCGACGAGTCGGACAAAGTGTTTGAGGAGCAAGGCGTCAGGGTCGTGGTTGACGGCATAAGTTTCGGATACCTTGAAGGCGCAAGCCTTGACTACCGGGGCGGACTGGACGGCACGGGGTTTTCCATAAGCAACCCCAATTCAAAAGGCTCCTGCGGTTGCGGGCAGTCTTTCAACCTCTGAATCGCGCCGCACCGCGGCGGTAGCGGCGGCTTATATGTCAAAACAATCCAAAGCGGTTGAGGCGCACGAGGAAGCCAAATCCCCTGACAGAATCAAGGCGCGCGCGCTTGTCGGTCTTTTGTATGCCGACTTTACGCCGTGGAGTGGGCTTGACGGCTTTTCACGAACCATAAAATCACCCTCCGGAAGGGTGATTGAGATAGCGGACGACCCGGCCGTTATAGCCGGGGTGGGAACGCTTAAAGAAAACGGCAAACGGGTTGCCGTTATAGCCCAGCAAACCCCCTCAAATGAAGAGGAGCGCGCGGCGATGAACTACGGAATGGTGAAGGCGGACGGCTACGCCATATCCATTAACATGATGGAATACGCCGAGAAGAACGGGCTTATTATCAACACCTTCATAGACACCGTGGGCGGAGACCCGTACGAGTATTCGGCGGAAAAACTTCAGTCGTGGCTCATATCGGGGTGTCAGGCAAAGATGCTCTCGCTGGCGACCCGGTCGGTCTCAACAATAATCGGGCTTGGTGGCAGCGGCGGCGCGATAGCGCTGCAACTCGCGCACTGCCGTCTTATGCTCGCGCGGGCGGAGTTCTCGGTCATCACACCGGAGGGGTGTTCCGCCATTCTGTTCAGAAGCCCGGACAAGGTGGCCGAAGCCCTTGAGGTTCTTCAGCCCTCGCCGGAGCACATGCTGAAATACAACATAATTGACGACATCATTCGGGAGCCGAAAATCGGCTCAAAAAACTATGCGGCGGAAACCGCCAAAAATGCGGGGCGACGCCTCGCGCAGGCCATTGAAGACATTGAGAAAAGAGATGTTGAAGAGCTCAAAAACACTCTGCGGAGCAACATAAACCTGTGCGGACGGGTGGAAGACCGGTCGGACATTTACAAGGTCATAAGCAGAAAACTCAAGTCGTTTCTGCCTTCAAGGCTGTCCGTCGCCAAAACGCCGGAAGTGTCCGAAATACAACTCGCCATTTACGGCGCGGAGCCGTTTTTCTGCAACGATGAAAAGGATTCGGAGGGCAAGATAGTGCGCGCCGGATGCCACAACCGCTACAAGAGAGAGGAGGTTGAGGCCAACCTGTTTTCCTGCCCCTACTGCAACAAGCCCGAATCGCTGGGCTCTGACGACTACATAGAGTTTCTGTTTGACGAGGGCAGTTTTAACGAGATAAGCCCGGAATTGACCGTGGAGGACCTGTCCTCGCAGTTCAACCTCGCGGACTACTCCCAGACCAGAAAAAAGATGGCGGGCAAAACAAACTCAAAAGACTCTCTGGTAGTGGGATACGGCTCCATATTCGGCCGCCCGGCGGGTTGCGCCATATGCGATTTCCGCTTCATGGGGGGCTCAATGAGCGCGGTTTTCGGCGAGAAGATGCGGATGATAGTTGACTACTGCATACAGAACGATCTGGACTTGATATCGGTAACCGCAAGCGGCGGCGCAAGAATGCAGGAAGGAACGGTCGCCCTTTATCAAATGGCAAAAACCATCTCGGCCATCCTCAAACTCAAAGAGTCGGGGCTGTCATACATATCGGTTCTCGCCCACCCCACCACGGGCGGCTCTCTTGCCAGTTATGCGGTTCAGGGCGATTTCATCATTGCCGAGAAAAAATCCATAATAGCATTTGCGGGAGACAGGGTCGTGAAACTGACAAGCGGGGGAAGAGGGGTGAACCCCGACACCATGACTCCGGACTTTTATCTGAAAAACGGCGGCATTCACGCGGCGGTGGAGAGAACGCAGCTAAAGCCGCTTGTCTCCGGGCTTTTAAGACTGAGAAACAAAAAGCCGGACGGCGGGACTCAGGACCTGCCGCCGCCCTCCGAACCGGAAGAAAGCCGGTAGGAGCCGTCAAGCCGCCTGACCCCGCCCACCTCCTCGGCGGTTGCGCCGAGCGTGTCTCCCTTCATGCACTGGTAGAGAAAGTTGGCGTTGTCTCTCGGGGCGTCGCTTTTCAAATTCGGGTTGAAGAACACCTCTTTTGTATGAACAAGCCCCGCCCTGTTGTAGGAAGAGAGTTCAAACTTCATGCCCATTCTGAGCGCATCGCACGGACACGCCTCAACGCAGAAGCCGCAGAAAACGCAGCGCATAAAATCTATGTTGTAAACACCCGGTCTTCTCTCAACCCCGTAGTCATCGGCGGGCTCGCTGACTATTGAGATCGCCTGAGTGGGGCATGCCACCTCGCACAGTTTGCACGCAACGCACCGGATTTCGCCGTCATCATCGGCGGGCATCTCATGAAGACCCCTGTAGTTCGGGGGGAGTTCCTTTACCTCATCGGGGTAACTGACGGTTACCTTGGAGCGAAACAGGCTTTTGAATGTTATCCAAAGCCCGGCAAGTATCTGCGGAAAGTGCAGACGCTCAAGGAAACTGAGCTCAGGGGAGCGGACAACTTTGACTTTTATGGCCACGGTTCAAACTATACCACAGCCGCATAAAAAAAGAGGAAGCCCCGCAAGGGACTTCCTCTTTTTTGTTCTTCCAGTTTGGAAAATGCGTCTTTATCAGACACCGCCCGTAAGGGGCTTCCATGTGCCTGACAAAAGCATCATTCCCGGAATCAGCAGGGTCAAAAACGCTTCAATAATGAAGAGATACCCTATCATGCTTCCAAGATTTTTGCCCTGAGCAAACGCGAAGAAGCAAAGCAGAGTAAGCAAAGCCCATGCAAGGCAGAAAACGCCAAACATGCCGACTCCAGCCGACTCCATTCCCGCAGGGAACACCTTAAGGGCGTACCATACGAACGCTATCGTCGCGAACAGACAATACCAGCCAAGACCCTTGGCGTCGTGCCCGTGCACAAAAACCGCATATACCAGAAGGTATATGAGCGCGAATACAGAAACCAGAGCGGCTCCCGCAGTTACACCCGCCGCGTGAAGTTCCCACGCCGCTTTCGCTATAAGAAGCGCAACACCGAGGTTGAGAACCCCGACCTCTTTGCCTCCTGTCTTACCGAGCAGGGTCATTCCATTTGCAAAGAATACAAACCCTACCAGCAGAAGAACGTAACCTAACAGTCCTTCAACTACCATTTCTCCTTACCTCCTTAAGTAAGAGTTAAGACCTTTTTAACAGAAAAAAGGGGGGCAAGTCAATAGTTTATTAACAGTCGGAGACTGCGGGCAAAGGCGGTCAGCAACCGATTTCACGCGCTATTACAAGGCGCTGAATCTCAGAAGTCCCCTCGGTTATGGAGGACAGGCGCGCGTCTCTGAAGAAGCGCTCCGCCTTGTATTCAACGCTGTAGCCGTATCCGCCGAGTACCTGAATGGCCTCGGTCGCCACCCATTGAACGACATCGGCGGCGAACAGTTTCGCCATTGAAGCATTCTTGAGCGCGGGCCCGCCGCCGCCGTAGAGCCATGCGGCCTCATAGACCAGCAAGCGCGCGGCCTCTATTTTGGTCGCCATGGTCGCAAGTTTGGAACTTATCTCCTGATGCTTTGATATGGGCTTGCCGAAGGTCTCCCTCTCCGTTGCGTATTGAAGCGCGTATTCGTAGGCGGCCTGAGCAAGGCCGACCGATTTCGCCGCATGCGTTATGCGCGCGCCGAGAAGAGTCTCCATCGCGGAGCCGAAACCGCCCTCGCCCACCAGAAGGTTTTCGGCGGGAACTTCGCAGTTTTCAAAAATCAATTCGGAGGTGTCCGCGGCGCGGTGGCCGAGTTTGTGTATTTTGCTGCTGACACTAAATCCGGGAAAGCCCTTCTCCACTATGAATATGCTTATCCCCTCGCCCTTTTTTGTCTTGTCCGTATAGGCGGCGACCACCGAGAAATCCGCCATGCTGCCGTTTGTTATCCACGTCTTTGTGCCGTTCAGTATGTATTTGTCACCCTCTTTTACCGCCTGAGACCTGATGCTGCGGGCGTCCGACCCGGCTCCGGGCTCCGTCAGACCGAGCGCGCCTATCTTTTCCCCCTTGATTCCCGGAACAAGATATTTCTGCTTCTGCTCCTCGGTCCCGAACTTGTATATCGGGAAGCACGCAAGCCCTATGTGGGCGTTGACCGCCATTGCCGCCGCCGACCACACCTTGCCCATCTCCTCGGCAAACACGCAGTCGGTTACCTTGTCCATGCCGACCCCGCCGTATTCTTCGGGATACATAATTCCCAAAAATCCCATCTCCCCGAGCATGGAGAAAATCTCCATCGGGAACTTCTCCTCTTTCTCATGCTCCTCAACAAGCGGCTCTATCTTGTTCGCGCAGAAGTCCGCAAGTGTTTCCTGAAACAGCTTCTGCTCTTCGCTCAACTCAAAGTTAAGTGACATTTTTGCCTCCTTTGCCTGACATCGCGGAAGAAGTCCCTTATCAGGTCTCCGCACTCGCGCTCCAGCACGCCGCCGCGGTATCCGACCGTATGGGACACCGGCGCGCGGTTGCTGTCAAGAGCGCCGACAGTTTCATCGTATGCGCCGAAAACAACGGTCTCAATGCGCGAATTCGCCACCGCGCCCATGCACATCATACACGGCTCAAGGGTAACGTAGAGAACGCAACCGCCGAGGCGCCAGTCGCCCGTCTTTGCGGCGGCGCTTCTTACCGCAAGTATTTCGGCGTGCGCGGTGGGGTCTCCCAGAGACTCCATGCTGTTGTGCGCCGAGGCAATAACCCCGCCGCCGGGGCCGCGTATGACCGCCCCCACGGGGACCTCGCCCCCGCCCGCCGCAATGCGCGCCTCGGCAAGGGCCGCCTCCATAAAGCGGATGTCCGGAGAGAGGTTACTTTCTCGCACTAAATTTGAGCCCCGCCTCATTCCTGTCCCATGTCTTGTCGGTTATCTCTTTTATCTCGGCAACCTTGACCTTCTGGGTGGCGGTTACGGGAAACCCGTCTTCGTAAACCTCAATGAACCTCGGAACCATGGCAACCATAACCCTTTCGGCCATCCATTTGCAGAACTCCGCCGGGTCAAAGGTTTCGCCCTTCTTCAGAGTCAGGCACAGTTTGATTTCGTCATCCGAAACGTTGGGAAGGCGCAGACCCACGGCTATCGCCTCCTGAATCGCCGCATACTGCATCGCCTCGTCGGCAACGGCCACGGGGTCAACGTTTTCGCCCGAAACCCTTATCCTGCTGTATCTGCCGGCAAAGTAGTATCTGCCGTCAATGCCCCTTGCGAAAAGGTCATCGGAGTTGAAAAATCCTTCATCGTCAAACGCTTCCCTTGTGCGCCTTTCATCCTTGAAGTATTCGTTGAGAGTGGTGTGGGGCACAAGCGGCTTTATGAACAGAAGCCCCTTTGCCTCATCGGGCGGGGTGATGTTGTCTGAGGGGTCCCAGAAGTATTTCACCGGCTCGTCCGCGCTTTCGGGCTTTCTGAGCTCCACGTGGTATCCCTCCATCGGGAAGCCTGAGGAGCCGGGGCGGTGGTCTTCGGGGTCTTTCCAGAGAACCATTCCCATCTCCGTTGAGCCGTATCCGTCTATAACCCTCACATTGAACCTCTGCTGAAACTGGTCAAGGTCTCTGGGGGCGGGAGAGCCAAGCATTATTCTGACCTTGTGTTTGGCGTCCCATTCGCTTTGCGGGGCGGACCACAGGTATTCGGCGACCGCGCCGAGCATGTTGATGGAAGTTGCTCCGCAACCGGCGGCCCATTTCCAGAAATTGGAGGCGGAAAAGCGCGGGAAGAAAACCGCCGTCGCGCCCGCGCCCATGGCGCTGAAAAGGCACATAACCTGCGCGTTTGCGTGCCCGAGCGACAGAACGCTCATCAGGGTGTCATCGCCCCGTATTCCCTGCTGCTGTATGTAGGAGCGCACCGTCATAACAACGCCGCCGTGGTCTCTTGCCACGCCCTTGGGCATTCCGGTCGTGCCCGAAGTGAACATGCATCTCTCCATGTCGTCCACGGAAACATCCACGCCGGGGTTGGCGGTGTCGCCGCCGTCAAAAACCGAAAAGGGGTGAACTTTCACCTTTCCTATGCTTTCGGGAATTTTCTCGTCCCCCTCCGCCACAACGAAGATGGCTTCAAGGGCTTCAAGCGAGTCCGCTATCTCTTCAAGGTAGGGAATGCTGCCGCCGTCTATGACAAGCACTTTCATCCCGGAGTAGTTGATGACATAGGCGAGGCGCTCGCCCTTTTCGTCTTTGTTCACGGGAACCTGCACGGCGCCGGTTTTGTGCGCCGCGATGATGGTGAGAACATATTCGGCGCAGTTGAGCATATACATACCCACCTTGTCGCCCTTTTTGACGCCGAAATCCTTTATAAGCGTGTTTGCCACCTTGTTGGCAAGTTCGTTGGTCTCCCCGTAGGAAAAGGTTTTGACGATGTTGCCGTCCCTGTCGCCCACTTTGAACATGTCTTTGCCGGGAAACTGTTCGGCTCCTTTCTCAAGGTTCTTTGTAACGGGATGCCACTGGGAAGTGTCATCAAAGGTTCCGAAGGGCAAGTCCCCCGTCCCCACATATTTCTGGTCGCGCGGTTTGAATAAAAGACGCATTGCGGTAAATCCTCCTGTTGGTCGCGTGCTGTCCGGTGTTTTGGTGGAAACGGTTCACCGTCTCCACAAGCCACAGACGGAAATGCTATACAAAGCGCGGGGGGATTTCAACCGGTAGGGGGCGGCGGGGGACTGAAACGGACGGACACCGGAGTCGCCCGGCAATACCGAAGCCCGCTTGCGCGGAAGCGATGACGGGGTAGGATACACCCGCCCAATTTCCGAGCCCCTCCTTATGCCCGCGCTTTTTGAAATCACCATTCTCGCAATCGGCATTACCGGCCTGTGGGTCGGCGCGGACTCCGCCGTCAGCGGCGCGTCCGCTCTGGCAAAAAGGGTGGGCGTTCATCCCGTTGTCGCGGGGCTTACCGTTATCGCAATCGGAACATCTCTGCCCGAACTCATCGTCTGCCTCATAGCCGCGCTTAAAGGCTCGGCGGACATCGCGGCGGGCAACATAACGGGCAGCAATGTGGCAAACGTATGCCTGATATTAGGCTTGAGCGCGGTCGTCCTGCCGTTGCGGACGCCTCAGGGGCTGAGGGCGGAAGGAGCGGCGGCGGCCCTGTTTATGGCGGCCCTGATACCGCTTTGCGCGGACGGCAACCTCAGCCGCCCGGAAGGGGCGGCGGTAACCGCTCTGCTTTTGCCCCTGATAATCGCTCTTTACCTGAGGCAGGCAAACAAAAACGAACCCATCACTGATGGAACCGTCACGGACATCCCCGCCGTTTCGGGCGGCATCGGCATCGTGCTGGTCTCCACACTTGCGGGGCTTGCCGCGCTCGCGCTGGGGAGCGACCTGATTGTTGAGGGGGCAACCGGCATCGCGCGCGGCGCGGGCGTCCCCGAACTGGTCATCGGGGCGAGCGCGGTCGCCGTTGGCACTTCGCTTCCCGAACTCGCGGCGTCAATGGCCGCCGTGGCAAAGAGGGAGAACTCAATCGCAATCGGAAACATCGCCGGAAGCAACCTGTTCAACATAGTGATTCTGGGGATTACCGCAACCGCCGCCCCGCTTTCGGTGGACGCGGACGCGCCGGGATTTCAGATGCCGTTTGCCGCCGCCATGTCGCTGGTCGCCCTGCCGTTTATGAAAAAGGGCGCAACCATAGGCAGGGGAGCGGGGGCCGCCCTGCTCATCCTATACGGGCTGTTTCTCTACAGGGTTTTCCAGTGGTAGCGGAAACCTATCTTTCGTAGGCGGTTCTTCTTCTGGTTACAAGGCAACCCCTGTTGTCCACCGCTTCGGTCAGATAATACTGGGTGAAAATACTCGCCTCCCCCCGGTTCTGGAGCAGCACTATGTCTCTTGCAAGGGGAAGCACTTCAAAGCCCTGAGCGGCGGAAAGATTCCTTGACCACTCCTGACAAGTGGTGGGCGACAGAAAAGTCTCGGTCACATGCACATCGCACTTGGTTTTTCTCCTTCCCACCTGAGAGGGGGTGGCCGTTATGTTTATGTGGCTTATGCCCACGTCCGGATATCCGCTGAAAGACATGGAAAAGAACGGTCGTTTGTCTATCTCCCTTTCCTCGGGGGAAACAAAGTCATGGCTTTCGTGCGGCTTGTCTTTGAGGAATATTTCGGATTCCCTCTGAATTGCCTGGGCGCAAACTTTGACTCCGCTCTCCTGAGCGTTGGACAAGGGCTTTGTAGTGGCGCGCGCGTCCGCCGCAGTTCCCAAAAGTAATGCGAACACCGCAAAATAAATTACTCTGAACATTAAAAAAACCTCCCTGTGGCGCGTAATCGCCACCCTATTATAACAAAACCGACCCTGAAAGCGAAACTACTTTCTGGTTTTCAGCGAAATCCCCGACCCGCTTCTGTCCCATGTTTCGTCTCCGACAGCCTTGAGCGCGCCGAGGTTTATCTTCTGCGTTGAGGTAAGCGGAAACTGTTCGTATATCTGGATGAATCTGGGAACCATGTAAACGGGAACCTGTTCCGCCATCCACAGGCAGAACTGCTTATGGTCAAACTGTGCGCCGGGGTTGAGAACTATGTTGAGTTTGACCTCATCGTCCGACACTTCGGGCAGACGCACGCCAAGCGCAATCGCCTGCCCGACCGCCTCATGCCGCAGCGCGGTGTTGGCAACGGCGTTCGGGTCAACATTTTCACCCGAAACCCTTATCCTGCTGTAACGGCCCTGAAAGTAATACCTGCCGTCCACGCCTCTGGCGAAAAGGTCGTCCGAGTTGAAAAAACCTTCACTGTCAAACGCCTGCTTTGTCCGTTCGGGGTCTTTGAAATACTCATTGAGAGTTGTGTCCGGTATCAGGGGGCGGATAAACAACAGCCCCACGCACTCCGGCGGCGGGGAATCATGCCTCTCCGTGTCCCATTCCTCCCGAACAACCCTGTCCGTGTCTTCAGGGTCTCTTATCTCCAAATGGTAGCCCGCCGTAACAAAGCCGGACGAGCCGGGGCGGAAGTCCTCCGCATACTGCCAAAGCGCCATCCCCATCTCGGTTGAGCCGTAGCCCTCAACCACCCGCACGCCGAACCTCTCTTCAAACTCCGTCCGGTTTTTGGGCGCGGGGCCCGCAAGCACTGTTCTGACGGCGTGCTTTGAGTCAAATTCCGATGGCTCAGCCGCCCACAGATATTCGGGAACCGAGCCCAGCATGTTGGTAACCGTGGCCCCGCACTGCGCCGCCCACTTCCAGAAATTGGACGCGGAAAACCGCGGGTATATCCGGCAACTCGCCCCCGCCGCTATTGAGGCGAACAGGCACATCACCTGCGCGTTCGCGTGGGCGAGGGAAAGCACCGTCATCAGCACATCATCGCTGCGCACCCCCTGATGCTCAAGGTATGCGCGCACGGTCAGGATAACCCCGCTGTGATTTCTTGAAACGCCCTTGGGCATTCCGGTCGTGCCCGAAGTGAACATGCACCTTTCGGTGTCGGAAACCAACACCTCCACGGGCGGATTTTCAGCCGGAAACTTTTCAAAAAACGAGAACGGAAGAACCTTCGCGGGGCCTATTTTCTCCGGCAGTTTTCCGCCCCCGCCCGAAGACGCGACAAGCACAAACTCCAGATCCTTAATCTCGCCCGCCACGTCCGCAAGCAGAGGCACGCTCTCCTCATCGGTCATAAGAACCCTCTGCCCGGAATAGTTGACTATGTAGGCGAGGCGTTCACCCTTCTCATCTTTGTTGACGGGAACTTGAACCGCCCCCGCCTTGTGTATGCCGAGAATTGAAAGCACAAACTCCGCGCGGTTGAGCATGTATATGCCGACCGTCTCCCCCTTGACAACCCCCAGCCCGCCCGTGAGACCGGCGGCTATGCGGTTTGCGAGCCCGTTCGCCTCTTTGTAGGTGTGAGACACGGTCTCTTCGCCGTCAGCGCCAGCGACCGCAAAGAGGGTCTTTTCCCCGAATCGTTCCGCCCCCGCCTCAAGATATTTCGTGATTGGAAGCCACTCGCCCGTATCGTCAAAAGAGCCGAAAGGCAGGTCGCCCCCGCCGATGTATTTTTTGTCGCGCGGACGGAAAAGCAGTTTCATACTGCGCCCCTCTCCCCGGTTGAGTTCAGAACAAAATCCATACCGATTACAACGACAGATTAACCGGTTTTTCCGCAACCTCACAAGGACGGAACATCACTCGGGCCGGTTCAGCCTCTCGCGCACCAGTTTTATGTTGGCGAGCGCCGTTTCCTGCCGGGGGTTGATCTCCAGCGCTTTCTCCAGAGCGTCCACCGCCTCAGGGTAACGCCCGAGTTGCGCAAGCACCGCGCCGAGGTTGGCACGGACATCCGCATCGCCGGGGGAAACGGCAATGCCGTGCCGGTAAATCTCCAGCGCTTTCTCAAAGCGGCCCGCGTTGAAATGCTCGTAGGCAAGGCGGTCAATAAACTTGGGGAGTTCGGGATAAGCCTCCAGCGCCTCCCCGTAGCGGCCCGCATTCATGTAAAGAAAAACAAGTTCCCTGAGCGCCGATTTGAATTCCGGGTCCGCTTCCAGCGCACGGCGGTAGTAACGTTCCGCCTTTGCGGTCTGCTTCAGCTCCTCGGCGTCACGCCCCATGTAGAAATAGTGCCACGCCGGAACATCCTTATCTATCTTGGCAGCGGTCTCCATAGTCTCAAGCGATTCCTTGAAACGTTTTTGCCGGCGCAGAGCGGCGGCCAGATTTTTCCACGCCTTGGCGTCTTTGGACTTCAACCTTATGGCTTCGCGGAACGCCCGCTCCGCGCGGCGGTAGTCTTCCATCTCCGGCTCCCGGAAATCCTTGGTTTTCAACCATGCCACTCCGAGGTCAAGGTGAACTTTTGCGGAATTCGGGTCTTGCTTAACCGCATTGCGGAAGGCGGCAAGCGCCTCCTCCGTGCGCTCCTCGTCCCGGAGGGCGACGCCAAGGTTGTAATAGGCGTGATGAGCGTCCGGATTGTGGGAGGAAACATGGGTGAAAAAGGTTATCTCGTCATGGTAAATCCGTGAATGATTCCATGTCAGAGCGCCGTAACAGACAAGCAGCAGGGCGGCAACCGCCTGCGCCGCGCGCATGGCGGGGACGGGCAGCCGCCGACAGGCGACCACTGCGGCGGCGACAAGGAGCGCTATGAAACCGATGGACGCGGGATACAGATAACGGTCGGCGGCAAAGGCAAACAGCATATAGGAATTAACGGCGAGGCCGAGCATGGGCGAGATCGTGGCTCCGAAGAACAGAGTCGCCGCCAGAGGGCCGCGCCCTATGCGGCGTCTTGCCCGCCACAAGGCAAACACAAGAGCAAAGACGGCAAGCAGCGGCAGCCAGTTCAGCAAACCGCCCGGACTGACGTCCCACTTGGAGTAAACCACCGGCAGCGGGTCGGGCCACAGCATTTTGGCGGGGTAAAACCACAACGCCTTGCCCGCGGCAATGACGCGCTCAACAAAGGAATACTCAAACTCTATGTGGGCGCGGGCGGTGAAGAGGCTTATGTCGTAGAGGGTTATAACCGTGCCAATCAGCAACATGGGAATGACCCGCATAAAACTCGTGGCGGTAACACTCCCGCGCTTCCACCATTCCCATATCAGAATGGCGGCGGGCAGGGTGATGACGAAACTCTTGCTGAACATACCGACGGTGAACAGGGCAAGCATCTTTATGTAGTCGCCGGTTTGGGAACGTTCGTAGTGGCGCAACCAGAAGCCCGCCGCAAGCAGGTAGAACAGAGTGGCGAGAAGGTTCTTGCGGGAGATGATCCACGCCACCGCCTCAACGTGTATCGGGTGCGCGGCGAAGACCGCCGCGGCAAGCCACGCGCCGGGCACGGCAAGCCGCGCCAGCAACCGCCACAGCAACACGGAAACAGTCCCGTGCAACAGGACGTTGACCGCGTGAAATCCGGCCGGGCTGTAACCCCACAACTTATGCTCCAGCCAGAAGGAGGTGTATATCACCGGCCAGTAATGCCCCTCGTATTCCACGCCGCCCCGTGTAAACCATATATCCCAAAGCCCCGACCATGTGGCGACCGCCTGAGAGTCCGTAAACACCGCATCATCCCAGACAAACCCGGCGAAATAAACCGGCCAGTAACTGACCGCCGCCAGCAGTATCAGCGCCGCCGGCGGGACTATCCGCGACAAGCGGGGATAAGAGGGAAGAACGGAGACATCAGAAGCGGGCGGAGGAGGCGGGGGCGGAGGGGGCGCGGGTCTGTTTCGCCGTCTTTTAGATTTTGCCATTTTGGGGGAACGTCCCTTCATTGTTTCAGGTCAGGTGTTCAGGCGCGCGCCGTCAGACGGGCCGAAGGGCGGAGCATTTTCCGCCTCCCTCCATAAAGTTTTTAAGCAGTTCCATTCCGTGCTCTGTCAGGACGGATTCGGGATGAAACTGAACCCCTTCAAGCCTGCCCCCGCCGGAAAAGCCCTTGTGTCTTATGCCCATTATCTCGTCCTCATCCGTCCACGCCGTTACTTCAAAATAATCGGGAAGGGAAGGCGGGTCAACGATGAGCGAGTGATACCTTGTGGCGCGAAACGGGCTGGGAAGCCCTTTGAACACGCCGCCGCCGCCGTGGAGTATGTCGGAGGTCTTGCCGTGAAGAAGCCGCTTTGCCCTCTCTATGCGCGCCCCGAACGCCTGGGCAACCGCCTGATGACCGAGGCAGACGCCGAGGATGGGTGTCTTCCCGGCAAACCTTTTCACCAGTTCAAGCGAAATCCCCGCCTTGTCGGGAGAGCACGGGCCCGGCGATATGACTATCATCTCCGGGGCAAGTTCTTCCACCTCATCCGTTGTTATGGCGTCATTGCGGCGGGTGGAAACCTCCGCGCCCAGTTCGCAGAAATAGTGAACAAGGTTGTAGGTGAAAGAGTCGTAATTGTCTATCATTAAAATCATTGAGATAGAATTATACACGAATGATAAATCAAGACGATAAAGCCCCTTTGACGCTCCGCAGTTCCTATTATAGTATGGGGGCACTCGCTACAAAGAAAAGACAATGAATAAGGAAGTAAACCTTTCTTCTGCTCTGGTGCTCCTTTTGTGCTCGGCTAGTTTGCTGGGTTGTGCAACCGCAAAGCCCATTACTGGTCCCCATGGTAAAAAGGGATATGTGATAGAGTGCGATTCAACTCACGAATGCTACGCAAAAGCCGTTGAAATGTGCGAAGGCGGGGAATACGAACTAATGCACGAAGGGGGAGCGAAAGAGAGTGGCAGTAGCGTAGGCATTAGTTTTAAGGGCGATACTTTTTTCTCCTCAAGCAAAGGGGTGTTAATTATAAATTGCAAGTAAAGACCTTTTAATAAGGTCATTATCCTTCTTATTTTACACTCCGCGCCTTTTCAAGCGCCTTAATCAGCGCCCTCGCTTTGTTGACCGTCTCCTCGTATTCCTTTGCGGGGTCGGAATCCGCCACAATTCCCGCGCCCGCCTGAAAGTATATTGAGCCGTCCTTAATCAGGAAAGTCCTGATGGCGATGCACGTGTCCATATCGCCCGAAAAACTCATATAGCCCACCGCGCCGCCGTAGGGGCCCCTCGTGCTCGGCTCTATCTCGTCTATTATCTCCATCGCCCGGACCTTGGGCGCGCCGCTGAGCGTGCCCGCCGGAAACACCGCCTTCACCAAATCAATCATGTCGCGCCCGGGGGCGATCTCGCCCCTCACATTGGATGTCATGTGCATCACGTGCGAATACCTCTCAACCTTCATAAAGGAATCCACCTTGACCGTGCCGGGCTTTGCGACCCTTCCAAGGTCGTTGCGCGCCAGGTCCACAAGCATTATGTGTTCCGCGCGCTCCTTTTCATCGGCAAGAAGCTGGCGGGCGAGCGCGTCATCGGCGGCGGCGTCCGCGCCCCTCGGGCGGGTCCCGGCAATGGGGCGGCTCTCCACAACGGCGCCGGTTTTTCTGACCATCACTTCGGGAGACGCGCCGACAAGCGTCTGTCCGCCGGTTTTCAGCAGAAACATGTAGGGAGACGGGTTGAGTTCCCTCAGCGCGCGGTAAAGAGCGAGCGGCTTCACATCAAGGGGGGTATGCCACCTCTGCGATATTACCGCCTGTATTATGTCGCCCGCGCGTATGTATTCCTTCACTGCGGCGACCGCGCTTTCAAAGTCCGCCCTCTCAAAATTGGATGACGGCGCTCCCGCGCCGCCGTCCCGCGCGGGAGCGGAACTCCGGGGCGGGGGGGCGGCAACCGCGCTTTTCAGCCGCTCTATCTCCTTCGTGGCGGAGTCGTAAACCTCTTTTGCGCGCCCGGGATCGGGGCAGTGGGCGCAGACAACGATTTTCACGCTACTGTTTGTGTTGTCAAAAATGAGGACGGAAAAGGTAACGGCAAAGTGCAAGTCCCAGACTCCAAGCAGGTCGGGCTTGCTTGCGGGCAGGTCTTCAATCAGCCGCACGGCGTCATAGTTCATATGGCCCACCGCGCCGCCGGAAAAGGGGGCAACGCCGGGGTCCGCCACAAACTTGTATCTTCCCAGAAGTTTCCGCAGAAGTTCAAACGGGTCGCCCGTTTCGGTTCGCGCCGAGCCGTTTTCAATGATCTCAACACTCCGCCCTCTGGCGCGGAAAATGCAGTTTGAGCCCGACCCCAGAAAACTGTGGCGCGCCCACTTGTCCGTGCCGTCCGCGCTTTCAAAAAGAAACGAATGCTCCGACCTGTCTATCTTGGCAAACACGGATACGGGCGTGTCGTCAACTTGCGGTATCTCGTCCCATACGGGAATCAGGTTTCCGTGTTTCAGTTTCTTTTTGAACTCTGTAAAGGAAGGAGTTATCACGGGTGGAAGTGTAAGTTATTACAGCCCAATGGCAAAAAACCCTAATTCAGGCATCAGTTGCTCAATGTTGATTTTGTCTGCGTACTTCATTTCTATAGGATTGGTCAGCGAATCTTCGAGACTTCAACTGAGAATCTATCAAATACTAAAAGTCCTAGGGTTTTACGAAAAGCAATGCCTATCTCTCTCAGGTCTTGCCCTATACCGCTACCGGGAAGCAGTAATGTCATGTGGGGTTGAAAAGATTTTGCACCAAAAGCATTATGGCTTCTGGTGCTACGTTTTCGCTTACCGAGAATGTCTTGAGACTCCAGTGCTGTCAAGCAAGAACGGTATTGGTCAACTATGTTTCTTGTCTTGCTTCTTTTTTGCACTCTGATACCAATGCGTTTGTCTCCCGGTTTAACGCCAACACGAGGATTTTCTCCACCTGAAATCATTACCATGAAGCGGGTATCCCCTACATCTAACTCAACAGAAGCCGACTCTGAAAGTGGGTAAACACCTCGAAAGAGTCTACGGGAATGGTATACGGTTAGGTGCATTTCCTTAACTACGCTTTTCTCTTTGAGTCCAAAATCACTTACAAGGAATTTTTTAATCCTTTTCTGGTCTCTATCGCAAAGAATTAGACTTGCCCAGACTTCATGCGTATGGCTTTTCGTGTTCCTCATCTATATTGCTTTACTGTAATAAACATACCTACTAAAGTCCTCAATACCCTCGGTAAAAGAGGTAAAATACTCAAGTTTATGAGTGGAAACATGCAAAACATCTTCAGAGAGTACGACATCAGGGGAACGGTGGGAGACCAGATAAACGAGGAGACGGTCTTCGCCATTGGGCGGTCATACGGCGCGAGGGCAAGGCGCGAGGGGGCGGAAACGGTCGCCGTCGGCAGAGACTGCCGCCCTGACTCGGAGAAACTTGCCGCCGCCCTCGCGGACGGCATAACAGGCGAGGGAGTGAACGTTGTTGACATCGGCCTTGTGTCAACGCCCATGCTTTATTTCTCCATTTTTGATATGGACCTCGGCGGCGGCGCGGTGGTAACGGCGAGCCACAACCCCCCCGAATACAACGGGCTCAAACTGTGCATGGGCAAAAGCGCCATGTTCGGCGATGACATAAGGGCTCTCGCAACAAGCCCGCCGCCCTCAAGAGTCGGGCGCGGCAAAAAGTCCGAAGCCGACATAACCGGAAGATATGCGGACTTTCTGTGCGAAAACGTCCGGGTGGAGAGGGGAATTGAGTTTGCCTACGACTGCGGGAACGGAACGGGCGGCATTGCCGCTCCGCTTGTGTTTGAAAAACTGGGCTGCAGGGCGGAGGGGCTGTTCACCGAACCGGACGGAACATTTCCCAACCACCACCCCGACCCGTCAGTGGAGGAAAACCTGGCAGACCTCATTGCGGCGGTGCGGGACAAAAACCTTCCTCTGGGAATGGCGTTTGACGGAGACGCAGACCGCCTCGGCGTTGTGGACGGCGGCGGAGACGTTGTGCGGGGCGACATGCTCACGCT
The DNA here is from genome assembly GCA_026708565.1 of Candidatus Dadabacteria bacterium. Classification (NCBI taxonomy): domain Bacteria; kingdom Pseudomonadati; phylum Thermodesulfobacteriota; class Candidatus Dadabacteria; species Candidatus Dadabacteria bacterium. The sequence goes on along the minus strand of JAPOUR010000002.1, from coordinate 56,466 downwards.
CATCTTCGCCCTTGACATAGCCGCGGGCGTGCCGGGCGCGAAGATAATAGGTGATGTCAAATGCTCAAAATTGCTGTTTGAACTGTCGGAAAAATCCGGAGCGGAAGCGATTATGTGGAAAACCGGGCACTCGCTTATGAAAAAGAAACTGACCGATGAGAAGGCCGACCTTGCCGGAGAAATGAGCGGGCACATATTCTTCGGAGACAGGTTTCCCGGATACGATGACGCGCTTTATGCGGGGGTAAGACTTCTGGAAATAGTGTCAAAAACGGGCAAGAGCCCCTCCGGGCTTCTGGCGGATGTTCCGCCCCTTTTCTCCACGCCGGAGATACGGGCGGACTGCCCGGATGATAAAAAGTTCGGGGCGGCGGAAAGGGTGAAAACCCTGATAGCGGAGAGATTCCCCGAAGCGAAAATCGTTGACATAGACGGCGTCCGGGCGGAGTTTCCGGGCGGGTGGGGGCTTGTGCGGGCATCAAACACCCAGCCCGCGCTGGTGCTTCGCTTTGAGGCGGAGAGTGAAAAACGCCTCGGTGAAATAAGGGGCGCGGTTGAGCGGGCGGTCGCCGAAGCGATGGAAGGTTGAAAGGCGCGGCGTTTTTTGTTTTCTGCCTGACGGCGGTTTTGTGGGCGCGACCAGCGGCGGCGGACTTTCACTTCCGGTCTGACTGCGGGGGGGTTGCCCGCCCGCCGCTTGAAAAGACAACCGTGCTGCTCTCAGGCGCGGGGGCGCGGGCGGAAGTCCGCGCGGAGGTTGCGTCCTCCGCCAAAGACAAAGCCCTCGGCCTGATGTGCAGAAGAAATTTGCCTGACGGAAGCGGGATGCTGTTTGTGTTTGACTCCCCCGTGTCGGGCGGATTCTGGATGCTCAACACTTACATAGATCTGGACATTCTCTACATAGGAGAAGACGGAAATGTTGTCCGGGCGGTGAGGATGAAGAAGTGTCCGCGCGGGGTTTTTGAGAGCAAGCGGCGGTGGGAGCGGCGGTGTTTTGCGGAGGCGGGAAAATACGCGCCCGGCGCTGAATACACCGCCGCCCTTGAACTTCCGGCGGGATTTTTGAAAAGGAAGGGGCTTGTGCCCGGCAAGACCATCAGGGCTGAGTGGTAGGTTAGTTACTTCATTTCCCGCACGGGGATGAATTTGTAGGAAACCACATCGCTGCCGTCGGCGGCTTTTCTTATGATGCCGGTGGTAACCGCCATCTCTTCGCCGAAGGTCAGCGCGTCAAAATCCTTGGTCTCAACCTGCGCCATAACGCGCACGGTCTCAGGGAAATCAACAAGGGCAAGCACAAATGGAATCACATTCTCATATTCCTTCATGTGCCTGCGCACGACTGTGAAAGAGTGAAGAACCCCGGTGGGGCTCAGCAGTTTTTCCTCAATGTTATCGGTGAAACTCACCGGGTCGGCAAGATACCGGGGGAATGTCCAGTTCTTTGACTCCGGGCAGTATCCGGCGACAAGGCGGACTCTCCCCTCCTCATCCTCCCTGAAAAGTTCGGGCATAAATATCTGCGGTTCTCCCATAACTCACCTCTCCGTTTGAACTTGAGACCGCAATTATACAGCCCCGCGCGTTTTTGTAAAATCCCCCGCCGTCTGTTAAACAGTTCAAGCCATGCGTAGCGCGCTCTCAATAGCCGGTTTTGATTCCTCGGACGGCGCGGGTCTCAGCGCCGACTTGAAAACATTTTCCGCCCTCGGCGTCCGGGGAAGCGCGGTGTGCGTCTGCCTGACGGCGCAGACCGGCGGCGGGGTTCGGGCGGCGGAAAAAACCCCGACCGCCCTTATAGACGCCATGTTCGCCGCCGCTGTGGAGGCGGGAGCGCCGGACGCGGCAAAAACGGGAATGCTGTTTGACGAGGAAACGGTCATCGCCGTGTGCCGCAACATAAGGGACTATTCCCTCGGCAATATAGTGGCGGACCCCGTTATGAAATCCTCCTCCGGCTCGCCCCTGCTGACTGACGGCGGCGTGGAGGCGCTCAAAAAAGAGTTGCTCCCGCTGTGCGACTTTGTTACGCCCAACACCGAGGAGGCGGGCAGGTTTTGCGGCGGGGCGGTGGAAAGCGAGGATGACATGGAAACCGCAGCGCGCGCCATAGGGGCGTTCGGGGCGCGCGCGGTCATCATAACGGGCGGGCATTTGCCGGGAAGCGAGGTTTGCGACTTGCTGTTTTCCGGCGGGCGGTCTCATAAAATCAGGCGCAAAAGGGAGGGCGGGAGCGCGCGCGGAACGGGCTGTGTGTTCTCGTCCGCCCTCTGCGCGTTTCTTGCAAGGGGGCTGGACGAAAAAGAGGCGGTCGCAAGGGCGGGGGATTTTGTGTCCGATATGATAAGGCGGGAGCGGAACTCTTGAGCGGGGCGCGAATCTTTATCGGAATAGGAACAAACCTTGGCGACAGGGAGGCAAACTGCGTCCGCGCGCTTTTGCATGTGTCATCTTTTGCGTCTGTCGTAAAGGTCTCGCCCCTGTTTGAAACCGAGCCGGTGGGCGTGGAGGATGAACAGCCGTTTTTTATGAATGCGGTCGCGGAGTTGGAGGGCGCGCCCGCTCCGGAAGACCTGCTGATGAAACTTCAGGAGGTTGAAAGGGCAATGGGGCGGCGGGAAAAGGGAAACAACAGACCGAGAATAATTGATCTTGACATACTGTTTTACGGGGGCGAAGTGATTGAAAGCGGGGGGTTGCGAATTCCCCACCCGCTTGCCCGTGAAAGGCGTTTTATTCTTGAGCCGTTAGCCCTCATTGCGCCCGGTTTCACTCACCCGGAAACGGGCGAAACAGTTGCGGAGATGCTTGCGGGCGTTAAAGACAACTTCAGGGTTGAGATGAAAGAGAGCCGTTTTTTTCCACATCCGGGTGTGGAAAACTGCCCCTGAACTGTGGAAAACCCGTTGAAACTGTGTGGAAAGGTTTGTGGAATTGTGGAGAAGCGGTTTGGTGGGTGGATATAATGCCTACATTAAACTGTTACAGGAGGGTTTGAGATGGAGGTAGCAATAGTTGTGGCAGTTCTTATCTTGGCGGGAATGGTTTTTCTTTACAAGAAGAGTTCTAATGTTAATGCAAGGGATAATGACGGTAGGACGGCTTTGATTGTGGCGGTGGTAGAAGGACAAACCGAAACAATACGAGAATTGTTAAAAGCAGGGGCGGATGTCAACGCAAGGGATAATTTCGGCAATACGGCTCTGGGAGTGGCGGCGTATTTAGGGCATACCGAAGCAACAAGGGAGTTGCTGAAAGCAGGGGCGAATATTGAAGCAGGGGATAATCTCGGCAATACAGCTCTGGGAGTGGCGGCGACCAAAGGGCATACCGAAGCAATAAGGGAGTTGCTGAAAGCGGGGGCAAATATTGAGGCAAGGAGTAATCTCGGTAATACAGCCCTGATAGGGGCGACATGGTTCAAGCAAACCGAAGCAATAAGGGAGTTGTTGAAAGCAGGGGCGGATGTCAACGCAAAGGCTAATTTCGGCGAGACATCTCTGATGTGGGCGGCGATCAGAGGGCAAACTGAAGCAATAAGGGAGTTACTGAAAGCGGGGGCGGATATTGAGGCAAGGGATAGTGAGGGCAAAACGACTTTTGATATGTGGCAAGACATACACAAAAACCATCCTGATTTTCAAGAAATCTCAGACTTGCTCCGTCCCTGACGGCAACCTTTACCCCTTCCTTTCAACCGCCAACCGCGCCGCCTGAAGGGTGTTGCTCAGAAGCATTGTTATAGTCATAGGGCCAACCCCGCCCGGAACGGGCGTTATGCGCGAACACACCTTTGATGCGGACTCAAAATCCACATCTCCCGTTATCCTGCCGTTCCCGTCCCTGTTGATTCCCACATCTATCACCACCGCCCCCTCCCTTATCATATCCCCCTTGATGAACTCGGAGCAGCCGATGGCAACTATAAGTATCTCCGCCCCGCGCGTGAAAGCGGCAAGGTTCTTCGTGCACAAGTGGCAGACCGTAACAGTGGCGTCTCTGTTCAAAAGCATCGCCGCGACCGGCTTGCCCACTATGTTGCTTCTGCCGATAACCACTATGTCTTTGCCGAGAACATCTATCCCCAAATGGTCAATAATCTCCATAATGCCGTAGGGCGTGCACGAGATAAAACGCGGATTGCCCTCCATAAGCATTCCCATGTTTTCGGGATGAAAGCCGTCCACATCTTTCAGGGGCGAGACCGCGCCCAGCACGGCGGTTTCATTTATGCCCTGAGGGAGCGGCAGTTGAACCAGTATGCCGTGAACTTCCGGGTCTGCGTTGAGGCGCTCTATGACGGAGAGCAACTCCCCTTCGGTCGTCTCCGCGCCGAGACGCACTTCTTCGGAGCGAATTCCCACCTCGCCACACGCGCGCGTTTTGCGCTCCACATATATCTCGGAAGCCGGGTCGTTTCCCACCAGAACGGCCGCGAGGCCGGGCGTAACACCGCTTGACTCTCTGAGAGATTCAACCTCCGAGGCGATGCCGCGCCGCAAGCGGGCGGAAATCTTTTCTCCGTCTATTATCTTTGCGGCCATCGGTAAAATCCCGCGCCGTTGCCGCAGGCGGGAGTTACAGGTTACCATAAAAAGAGAGCCGGGAAGCGGCAAACACCGGAGGGCTTGTCAAATGGACGCAAAAAAAAGTGCTGTTCTGAAAGAGGTGGAGCGGAAGATGAACGGAGTTCCCATAATGAAACTCCTCTCCGCCGAGATAACAAGGCTGGACGAAGGGACGTGCGAACTGAGAGTTCCCAGAAAGAAAAACTACGAGGGCATATTTGACACCTTCCACGGCGGCCTCATAACCACGGCGGCGGACACGGTCGCGGCGGCCGCCGTTCTGACGGTTGCCGGAGCGGAAGCCGTCATTACCACAACGGACATTCACATCCGGTTTCTCCGCCCGTGCCGCTCGGACATAACCGCCGCTGCAACCGTCATAAAAGCAGGCAGAACCCTCTGCCCGGTGGACGTCTCCCTGACGGACACGGACGGACGGCAGGTCGCCGTGGCACAGGTTACCTACATGGTCATACGCGGGAAATAGGCGGAAAAGCGGTTTACTTTATTGAAGCCCCGCAGAGACGGGCAAAACAGCCGCCTCAAAAGCAGCCGACCGGCGGGCGGGGTTGCGGCTGAAAACGGCGTATGTGCAAAAAAGTTATACATTTCAGGCACTTACACTATATTTGAGGGATGCGGGGGCGGCTTGGGGGCGCGGACGCGGAGTCCGTTAGATTTTAGACTTAATTTTTTGAAAAAATTTCGCTTTCGCTATTGACAGCCCCCAGTAGCGGTGTTTACAGTTACGGCGAGGTTGGGGTAGCGGGCAGGGTGTAAGGTCGTTCTCACACTCTTCTTCCCGCAACTCCCACATCAATTGCCCCGGTCGCATTTAGAACTAGGTGGCGGCCGGGAGATTACCAAAAAGGAGGTAATTACTCTTATGCCTAGTCACCTCAATGTCCCAAGTAAATATTGGGAGATGACGAAGGAGGTTCCGCCTCCTCCGATTGAGAGGGATATAAAGTCTTGGATCATAGCGAATCCTTCGGATCCGCTTTGGGACATAGACGTCCTTCCTCTCACCTACACGGACAGCCGTTGGTCTGCTTTTGTAGTCAGCTGTTCAGAAGAGACAAGGCGCCGCCTTATCCCTAACCCGCCGCTTGAGCCGTGGGACGGGGACGACGCCGACCTTGTTGAATTCTGGTACGTTGACCACAAGAACACGATGCTCGGCCCGTACCTGGAGTTTGGTGTTACCATGTCGGCGACCTACAAGGACCCGAAAGGTAACGTCTGGAAAGCCGGTTACTACCCGTACATGTATCTCACCGGAGACGCACCCGTTGACGCGGGGCGTGTCCTTGGATTTCCCAAAAAGATGTCCTACATCCGTTGCTCAGTGCACGGCGGTGAGAAGGGAACCGACTTCTTCGGGTTTGCAATGTCGCGTAACGGCTACCTGATGCACAGCGCAACAGGTAAGTTTGACGACAAGGACGTGAAGCCGCCGTATTTCTACGGAAAGACGGATTGGGGCAAATTTAACATGAAGGTCATCACAAGGCCTGATGTTTCCAGCTCCGAGTGGCAGCTCACATACCTGCCGTCCGAACTGCCGCCGCCCTTTGATTCAATGATCAAAGGACACCGCTTCCAGATCAAACCTGAACACACCAGAACCGCTTCCGGCGACGCCGTGAACTGGTTTATGCAGGGCACCCCGTTTGACAACATGGGGACGGAACTCAAGATTGACAAAGTAACGGGACTCATCTCGTTCGTGTTTGACCTTGTCATCCCGCCCGCGCAGGTCCTTTGGAATGAGACTTACGAGAGACCCGCTGACTACGCCGGATTTGCTACTCCGTACAAATACGGTCTGCGCCAGCAGTTCCCGATAAGTCAGGGTTCCTGATGTTAACTTTCAAGGAGGTTAATTGAACAATGGGAATGCAAGCTAATGAGTACAGCTACCCTTGGCTCGCGGAAGGGGAAGTCCCCCCGCTGCCAATGGACAGAGACAGGATAGACATCATCTCTCAGGGTGTCGCCGACCCTGTCTTTGACTACGACATCGTGCCGCTCACCTACACGGAGAGCCGCTGGATGGCATTCGTAATTAGGGCAGATGAGAACGACATGAAGAAAATTCTGCCTGAGCCGATTCAGCTTCAGGACGACGTTATCGAATTCTGGTACGTCATCCACAAGAACACGATGCTCGGCCCCTACATGGAGATGGGCGTAACTTTTTCGGCCGCCGTTAACGGTGAGGACGGAAACACATACAAGGCGGGGTACTACCCCTACATGTATCTTTCCAATGACTCCCCGATATGGGCCGGAAAGGAGCCTTTCGGATTTCCGAAAAAGGCCGCCTACATCGCCGCCTTTGAGCATGGAACGAACAACAACTACTTCAACATGCTCATGGAGCGTCGGGGCTACATTCTGCACACTGCAAACGGCCGCTACTCCGACAAGGAGCTGTCTGTGAAGCCTACCTTCTACGGACAGACTGACTGGGGAAGGATGAATTACCGCATCACGACCCGTCCGGACGTAACCTCAAGCATCCACGAGGTTACCTACCTGCCTTCGGAGCTGCCTCCGGCATTTGGAACGGGACACCGCTTCCAGCTTGACCCGGACAGTGTGAGGACTGCAACGGGAGATGACATCCGCGCCTGGTACATGTCCGGCACGCCTTTTGATTTCATGGGCGGCCAGATTCCGGCTAAAGAGGTTGTCGGGCTGATAAGTTTCACTTTCAACCTGATAATCCCGCCGGCCAAAACCATTTGGACCAAGACGGTGGAAAGGTCTGCGGACGACCTCGGAGCAACGGACAGCAGGGCAATCGCCTATGCGAAACCGTTTGAATACACGATGCGTCACCGCTTCCTGCTCCCGCAGTACAGCCAGGGCTAATAAAGCCTTAGCATTGTGCTAAAAATTGGGAGGCCGCCTCACAAGGGCGGCCTCCCTTTTTTTATGGGGTTTTTTTACGGCGGCAAAAATCGTATAAGATATGCCTTCCACATAGTCAGGTGAATGAGTTGCCACCAATCAAGAAAGCCCTCATAAGCGTTTCAGACAAAAGCGGCGTTGCGGAGTTCGCAAAACGGCTGACGGAACTCGGAGTAACAATCATCTCCACCGGCGGGACAGCCGCCGCCCTTGAGGAGGCGGGAGTTTCCGTTGTGCGCGTTGAGGAAGTTACGGGCGCAAAAGAAATCCTCGGCGGCAGGGTCAAAACCCTTCATCCGAAAATACACGGCGGTATTCTCGCCGTCCGTGATGACCCCGGCCATGCAAAGCAGATGGAAGACGGCGGCATAGAGCCGGTGGACATGGTGGTTGTGAACCTTTACCCGTTTGAAAAAACGGTCGCAAAGCCCGGCGTTTCTTTTGCCGAAGCGGTGGAGAACATAGACATCGGCGGCCCCGCGATGGTGAGGGCGGCGGCAAAGAATCACAAGTTTGTAACAGTCGTTACCGACCCGGCGGACTACGGGGCGGTGGCGGACGAAATTGCGGCGGGCGGCGTTTCGGATGAAACGCGCAACCGCCTCGCGCTCAAGGCGTTTGCGCTCACTTCGGGTTACGACAGGGCGATATCAAACTTCCTGTCCGGACGGGACGGCGGCGGCGAAAACAGTGTTTTCCCTGACCGCCTTATTATTGACCTCTCAAAACGCATGGATCTCAGATACGGAGAAAACCCGCACCAGAAAGGGGCGTTTTATGTTGACGCGAATGTGAAAAACACAGGCGAGCCGTGTGTGGGGACGGCGCGGCAGATTCAGGGCAAGGAACTTTCGCTCAACAACATATACGACACCGATTCAGCGTTTGAACTGGCAAAGGAGTTTGACCCGGAAAAGGGCGTCGCCTGCGTAATAGTGAAGCACAACAACCCGTGCGGCGCGGCATTGGGCGCAAGCGCGGCGGAGGCGTTTGAAAAGGCGCGGCAGTGCGACCCGGTAAGCGCATTCGGGGGAATAATCGCCCTCAACTGCGAGGCGGACGAAAAATTTGCCGCCGCGCTTGCGGATATGTTTGTTGAGGTTGTCATCGCTCCGGGGTTCACGGAGGACTGCCTGAAAGCGTTTGCGGCAAAACCCAACATAAGAGTTTTGCAGACCCCGCCGCTTGCCTCCGCCGCTCACGGCGGCGCGGACATCAAAAAGGTTACGGGCGGCGCTCTTCTCCAGGACAGGGACACGGGCGCGGAGGCGGACTTTGACGGCGCGGAGAGCCCCACAAAGAACCCGCCCACGGCGGAGCAGAAAGCCGACCTGCTTTTTGCGTGGAAGGTGTGCAAGCATGTGAAGTCAAACGCCATTGTGTTCGCAAAGGACGGCGCAACGGTCGGCATAGGCGCGGGGCAGATGAGCAGGGTGGATTCAGTGCGGCTTGCCGCGATGAAAGCGCAAACCCCCACGGAGGGGTGTGTTATGGCGTCTGACGCCTTCTTTCCGTTCAGAGACGGCATTGACGAGGCGGCAAAGGCAGGAATAAAAGCCGCCGTTCACCCCGGCGGCTCCGTTAGGGACAACGAAACAACCGCCGCGGCGGACGAGCACGGAATGGCCGTGCTGTTGACCGGCGTCCGGCATTTCAAGCATTAGAGCGGAGCGGCAATATACGCGCCGCCCCTAAAACTCTACGCCGGTTTCCTCTATGATGGTTCCGGTGGCGCGGCGCAGGGCGGCGAGGGCGGTTTTGTAGTCGGCGGCGGCGCGGACGTTTTCCGAACGCGCCAGAACCAGGCCGGTTTGGGCTTCAAGCACTTCTCTGGTTGTGGAGAGACCGACGGCGTATTTTTCCTTCTCCGCCTCAAGCACCTCGCGGGCGACCGCAAGGGCGGTGTCGGCGGCTTCAACGCGCTTTGCCGCGCTCCACAGCGCATCCGCCGCTTCCCTGACCTCAAGGGCGACGGCCTCCCGAACCTTGCCGTATTGCAAAACCGCGCCGTCAAGTTCGGCGGAGGCGGCGGCGTACAGTCCGGAAGCGCGCCGGTTTCCTATGGGGACGGACATCTTTACACTCGCCCCCCAACTCACAAAATCGCCCTCCCGGACGCGGTCAAGGGAGTCCGAAAGGCCTCCGGTCAGAGAGTCTGAAACGCCGGAGGGTCCCGCCCCTTCAAACATCAGACGGTCGGGGTTTTCCCCTCCCGCGAGACCGCGCAGGGAAACAACCCCCTCAAGGGCAAGGCCCGGCAGACGCTGATTTTTGCGAAAACTCTTTTCACGTTCGGCTATCTTCACCTGTTTGTGCGCCTGCTTGAGTTCCGCCCTGTTCTCAAAGGCGGCCTCTATGAGCGCGGATATGTCCGTGTGGTCTGAGTGAATTTGCAGGTCAAAGCCTTCATCAAACGGCAAATCGGCTGGCAGAACGGCGGTGTCAAGAGGCAGCCCGATAAGGTTTTTCAAGTGGTCTTCCGCCCTTTTGACAAAGTTTTCCGCCTCTATCAACTCCACCCTTCTCGCCGCCACGGCGGACTCGGCCTTCATCTCCTCAAGCCGGGGCAAAACGCCCTCCCTGACCTTCACGCGGTTTCTTTCAAGCAGGTCCGAGCCAAGTTCCAGATACTGTTTTGTAAGTTCGGCGTTAAGCCGCGCGGCGACAAGATTCCAGTAGGCGCGCTCAACCTCAAAAAGGGTGTCCGCCGCGCGCGCCCGGAGGGAAAGGTTTGAGATGTCGCTTCTGAGCGCGGCGGAGGCGACCGCCGTTTTTGCCGCGCCGCCGCCGAAACCCCTGAGCAGGTTCTGCCCCACCCTGAAGTCAACGCTTGAGGAATACGAAGGGCTGAGAGACCGGAGAGGGGAATCGCTTTTGTCTTTTGAGACGGAAAGCCGGAACAGGTCGTAATACGCGCCGGTCGGAAGGTCTCCCGCAATGCCCGCGCTGACGGCGGAGCGGCGGGTTTTCAGGCTGTCTGAAACAAGGGCGGATTCGGACGGCTCGGAGGTTTTGTCATAAGAGGCGCGGACATCAAAAACTGGGTCAAAACCGCCTTTCTCCGCCTTAAGACGGCCAAGAGACGCCTCGGCGGAACGCGCCGCTATGAGAAGGTCTTTGTTATGCCGCAACGCAAGGGAGCGCGCCTCGTCAATGGAAAGCAACCGCGCCGCAGACGCGGAGGAAACCGGAAAAGAAAAAACCAGAACGGACGCCAAACAAAACGCCGCAACCGATGAAAAACTCATCACTCACCCCGTATGCCTATTGTAACAGGTTTTAACCCTATGCGGCTTTATTCGCCGCCGCCGAGGTTGACGGTCAGGACGGTCTGGAGAGACCATATCCTGCTCCTGTCGCTCTGATACTGCTCTGAAAACTCCTGCCTCAACGCATTGTAGGCGCGTCTGTGGACATCCGCCCCCGTGTCCTCTTCCGGCGCGGTAGTAAGGTCAACCCTGCCGTCGGGGCCCAGAGGCGGGAACTTGAAGTTTGGAACACACCGGGGCTGGCCGGTGGCAATATCTCTGGGGAGGGCATTTCTGCCGAGGCAGCGGTCTGGACTGCCATACAGCCGGACACCCGGCACCACAACCCTGAGATTGCCGGAACCCGGATGAATTTCGTTGCCGTCCCCGTCAACAAAGTAGGCAATCAGGTCTCTGTCATTGTCCTCGTGCGCCCCCGGCTGCAGGGGAATTCCGCCGAGCCACTCGCCGCTGGCATCCGTGAAGAATATGTCATCATTGCTCCGGCGGACGATTTCGTTCCATGCCTGCGCCTCATACATCTGCTCAAGACCCGTTCCGGGAAGCACAATGCTTCCTATGAAATCAAGGAAAACGCCTTCGGCGAGTTTAAACCTGAATGTGGTCTCAACCTCATTGGCGATGAAACTGGCAAGGTTTTCGCCTTCAACAAACACACCCTCGGTTTCGTTGTTCCATGCGGCAATCCACTGATTCTTCATTGTGAGCCAGTCCGAGAGGCGGAAATCAACGTATGCGCGAAGGTAGCGGGAGTTCTGTATGCCCGCCTCGGTGTGAGAGAAAAACCCGTTGCTCGCGCTCTGGTATATGGTGGGCAGTATGTGCTTGAACAGCAGGTTGTCTATGTTGTATGCGGGGCTGAAAGCCAGAAGGCCGCCCTCTATTTCGTTGTCGTTCTGTCCGTTCCAGTATTCCCCCGACCGGTCTCCGTCAACCCATCCGTATTCCGCGCCGATTTTCCGGAGGGCTTTTTCAGGCATAAACTCCAGCCGCGCCGCCCACGCCATGTGGTGCTTTATCTCAACATTGTCGTCTCTGTTGAAGATAACCAATTCCTGACAGATGGTTTCCGCGCAGTCCTTGAATCCGTTCACGTCCGTAATCTTTCCGAAAGCCCCGTGAAACTCTCCGACAAGGCGGAAGTCGCCCCGGCGGAAGTCCGCCATAAACGAGTAAACGGTAAGCCGGTCAAGGTCTCCGGTTCCGGCGTTGAAGTATTTGTCCGTAACAAAGTTTTCATGCCTCATCCACGGATACACATACATTCCGAGGGTGGTGTTCGCGCCCCAGAATGCTTCGGGGGCGTCATACACTATCGCGCCGCCAAGCCCCTGATGCGCCGCCGGTCTCCTCGGGGGAGCGAGACTGCTTCCCGTTCCTCCGGCGTAAATGTCCGCGAAAAGAAGGCCGGTTATTGTGGAGCCGGAATTGAGTTCCGCCGTTTTCCCCACAAGTACGCGGTCTATAAGCGTTCCAAAGTCCGATGAAGGGTCATTGCCGCCGTTCTGAACGATTCCAAGCCCCCAGTCAAATGTCTGGCGTCCGACTCTGAGGAAGCCCCTGTATTTGGGAAGGTCAATGTGGGCGTACGCCGTGCGGAGGTTGAACCATCCGGCGTCCGGGTCAACGGCGGCGTTTTCATTGAAACGCGCCTCGCCGTCATCTGCAACGGCGGAGCCGGAACTTGTCGGACGGCATGCAACGCCGAAACTTGAAGGGAGGCTGTCCGGGCATGACTCGCCAAGCCGCGGATAGCCGGGGCGGACGGCGTCATCACGGACGCGCCGGTCAAGATACGCATATTTGTCCCATGTGGGAGTGAGCAGCGCTCCCCTGTAACTGTCCGTGGGTGATATTGAAGAGTTGACAAGCGTGGAGCCGCCGCCGAGGAGTTGGTCTGTAATGCCGCCCCATATCACATTGTCCGCAATATCCGCTTGAACAACAATCTTCACATTCTCCCCGAGCTGGAGGCGGGGGGAGACTCTCAAAGTGCTGTCAACGAAAAAGATTCTGTCCCTGTTGTCGGCGGGGTTGCCGTATTTGTAGGTTGTCTTGTTGAAGTAGCGCGCGCGGGTTCTGAAGAAACTCGGATACTCATCCAAGTCTATCTCCACTGCGCTTGCCAGCGGGGCGCTGACGGCCAAGCCAACAACCGCCAACAGCGCTCGGCGCATAAAACTCTTTAACATCTTTTTACCTCTCACCTGAACAACTCTCCTGACAGAATACAAAAACAGCGGGAAGTTCCGCCGAACTTTGCGGGCGTATTATACAAAATACTATGGAATTTTTCAACAGTTACGGGCGAAAGCATAAAAAAAGGCGGCGACCTTTGTAAGGTCGCCGCCTGATTTTTACTCCCTCCGCCTGTTAGCGGGATGGAAGTGTCAAGTTGTCAACGATTAGATGTCGTCTGACTTGAAGAACTCATCTATGTAGATGTTCAGACTGGTCTGAACTCCCCAGATGATGTCTTCGGCGCTCTGGCCACCAACTGCTGCGTTAATATCATCGGCAGTAGCAAATGACCTGTGCTGAACTCCAGCTGCGTCTGTGTCAGTATCGACTACGACATTGTTCACTGCAAAGGCTTGCGCCTCAAGAAGGTCGGTCAGACCCTCGCCGGCAACAATGACGCTACCCGTGATGTTGAAGTCCACGCCCGGGTAGATGTTAACTTTCACATTACCCTCAATCTCGGTTCCGAGATAGGCGCTGGCTTCCTGCTTCGGCTGAGTTGCGGTAACTGTTCTGTTACCGGTCCCACCAGAATTGGGATCACCAAGAGTGGCACCTACAACATTGTTTTGGTTGGTAGTATTCGGCGTGATACCGACCTGACAACCATCCCAACGGAAGGTACCGCATCTGCCGTCCCTCATAAGACCTTCGGTCTCATTGTTCCATCCGACAACAACCTGTGGCCTGAAAGAAACTCTCTCAGTAACAGGTATGTCAGCGTAGAGACGCGCGTAGTAGGCGTTCTGAACGCTGGCGTCCGCCTTGGCAAGTATGTTGCTGTGGGCGTCCTGATAGATGGAAGGCATTACGTGCTTGAACAGAAGGTTGTCAAGGTTGTAAGCCGGGTTGAAGACGATAACACCGCCCTCAATGTCTTCCCCAGTAGTCCAAGAAGCATCATTATTTGTGTCTCCGTCAGCCCATCCGAACTCCGCTCCGACAACATTGAGGTATTCAAGTGTCGGCGCGAGGTATTCGGCGCGAACCGCCCAGATAATGGCGTTCTTGATGCTGGAGTCGGTTGTACCACTAATGTTGGTGATTTCACCGAATCCACCCTGAACTTCACCCGTGAACTTCCAGCTGTCAGACTTCAAGTCAACAAGACCGGAGTAAAGGGTGTATCTGTCAAGATTACCGAACCCACCGATGAAAGCGTCCTGATGGATGTAGGGGAAGATGTAACCGCCAACGGTTACATTAACGCCCGCCATGTTCGCGTGATTAAACACGACAGCAAGCGCGCCACCGTCCCATCCGTCACCGTTTCCGGTTTGGAGACCTGTCCCCTGAGTGATCCTGTCCGACACGAAGATAGCCGTAACAGTGGCATCTCCGCCGGTCGGGAAGGTTTTCAACCAAAGAAACCTGTCAACGAGGAAGCCGCCATCGCTGGCCGGGTCCCATCCGCCGTTGGCGAGAATTCCAAGACCCCAGTCAAACGGCTGGCGACCGACACGGATAAATCCGAGGTTGTTCGGAAGAACAACATCGGCGTGCACCATGCGGACATTGAAGAAACCTGCGTCTTCTTCAACAGCGCAGAAATTGCCAAAGTTAAGGCAGTCTGAAGTCGCGTTTCCATGAAGAATGGTTCCTCTAAACTGATCGCTGGGTGAAATAGATGAATTGACAAGCGTGGAAGCGCCACCCAGAAGTTCATCTGTGTAGCCGCCCCAAATGTTGTTGTTCATTATATCAACCTGCGCCCTAATGGTTACCGCTTCACTCAGAGCGAGTTGCGGGGTAACCCTAAGGGTGGTGTCCACAAAGAAGATTGCGTCATCCTGATCGGACGCGGACCTGTAGGTCGCGTTCTCAAGGTAACGCGCTTCAGTGGACATATAACTGGGAAATCCTCCCAGACTAAGCTCCACAGCAGACGCCGGAACGGCTACTGCAACAGCAATAAGAAACATCACAAGCCAGTTAGCTTTTCTCATGTCTCCTACCTCCTTAAAACTGGCGGACTGCGAGTCCGCAATTTCACACGCATTATAGGCAAGTGCAGACAGGTTTGTCAACAATTATCTAACTTGCGGGGAAAGGAAGCGAACCGGCAACCAACCTCAAGTTGCGGCTATGGTATATGAAAACAAGGGAGATTTCAAGAAATTTTTTCGGCGGAGGTTAAGGTGTCCGGCGCGGGGACAATTACAGGGAAACCTGTATCTGAGCCCTTACTCTGTTCTCTTTCTTGTCTTTGCCCGCAGATATTCCGTCCTTCTCGTTGATGTTTGAGTAATCAACCTGAACCTTCGCCCTGTGCCCGGCGGCAAGGTAGTAGTTGAGCCCGAAGGTGATTTCGCGCTCATCGTTGCCGCCGCCCGTGTCGTTGCTTATGCCCGCCCACCTGATTGCGGCTTCAAGATCGGATGTCAGCATCGCGCCCGCCTGAAGCCTGTAGGAAAGTCTGTTGTAGTCTTCAGAACCATCTTCTAATGAGCCGTAGTTAACGGAGGCTTCAAAGTTTGCCCTCTCAACCTTGGCAACAAGGTCTGCGGTGAAACCGTTTCTTGAATCTTCGCCGGTGTGGGAGAAACCGCCAAGCCCGATTGAAAAGGTCGGAACTTTGGCAAAGTTCGGCGTTACCTTGTAATCGCCGCCCGCCGTGAAACTGCCGCTTGAGTATTTCAACTCACCGCAACAGACATTCGCCTGAAGTCTGCCCGCAAGCAGTATGTTGTCTCCGCCGCTGAAAGGGTCTCCGTCAAACTGGAAAAGACCCATCCTGTAGGCGATAAGATTGCCGAGAATTCCTCCAACCGAGAAGCCGTCCGCGCGGTCGCCGCCTATGACGGCTTCCTTTGCAATGGAGCGGTCAACAAACTGAAGCGCGGATGATGAGTTGAGGATCTCCCTCTCATACGGGATTTTGTATCTCCCCGCCTTAAAGTCCGCCGCTTTGCTTTTCGCAATAACAATGAAAGCGTCCTCTATCTTAATGTCATCTTCCCTCGGCCTGTCATCACGACCCGCATTGCCCGCGAGTTGAAAACCGTATTTCAGCCACTTCTCGTAGGCATGCCCGCCGAACTTCATCTTCAGACGGCGAATCATGAAATCGGTTTCCAAATCAGAATCCGCCTCATTACTGTCCGTGAAGTCAGCCCTGAACTGAATGCGGAAGTTCTGTTTGATTTGAAACCTCCCGTCCGGCGATGTGTAAACCAGCGCCTTCTTATAGTCAACCTCCGCATGAGACTGCGGCGCAAAAGCCGCAACCCCAAGCGCAATGACAACAAACGCCGCCGTGATTTTCTGCAACACTTTCATCCGTGTTCCTCCCGTCAATTCGCGGGTCTCCCGCTTACGGGTTGATTATGAAACGGCGCGGTTAAGGTTCGGGGAATTAAAAGTTAAAAAACAGTTAACGGAAAGGGCGCGGCAAATCCCGCCCCGCTCTTATATGTATAATAGCGCGGGGTCGCAAATGGCTGACAAAACAGTGGCAATAGTTGACGACGAAAAGGACATCCTTGAAATCGTCTCCTCCTCACTCAAAAAAGAGGGGTTCAAAACAAAAACATTCCGGGACGGCAGAGAGTTTATGCTGTCCATAAACTCATTCAGGCCCGACCTCATTCTGCTTGACCTTATGCTGCCGGAACTGGACGGCATTGAGATATGCAAGCGGCTCAAAGCGTCTTCCCGCACATCGTCAATACCGGTGATTATGATAACGGCGCGCGCGACCGAGTTTGATATTGTGCTGGGGCTTGAAATCGGCGCGGACGACTACATAACCAAGCCGTTCAGCACGCGCGAACTTGCGGCGCGGGTGAAAACCGTGATGAGGCGCGGCAAAAAACCGGACGGCGGCGGGGCGGACGATGACGTTATTCAAATCGGCTCTCTCGCCATAGACACCGGCAGTTTTGAGGCGAAAGTCAAAGGAAAACCCATACGCCTCACCGCGACCCAGTTCCGCATATTGGAGTTTCTCGCCCGCAACGAGGGCAGGGTGATGAGCAGAGACCAGATACTCAAACAGAAAAGCTCGCTTGACGACCGGCTTGCATACGACCGCACGGTTGATGTGCATGTGAAAAATATAAGGGCGAAACTCGCGGGAAGCGGCGTTGTCATAAAGACCGTCCGCGCCGTGGGCTACAAACTGGAGAAAGGGTGAGGATTTCACGGAGGGCGGGGGCGCTTTGCGCGCTGGCGGGGGCGCTGGCATATCTGAACTCGGAGGGCGGCGCGGGCGCGGCGGCGGTTGCGCTTTTATGCGCCGGGGCGGCGGTTGCGGCGGCGGTTTTCTCCCGCAGGCGGGCGGAGAAAGACGCGATGAAGAAATCGGCCGCCCTCGGCGCGGCGGAAAGAGAGGCGCGGGACCGCGCCCGGCGGGCGGGTGAGCGCGGGGCGCTTTTTTCCGCCGTTCTTGAAGAACTCGGCGAAGGCGTGGTGTGCGTGTCGCCTCAGGGCGCGGTGCTTGCGGCAAACAAAAGGGCGCGGGAGATGCTTTCCGCCACGGCGGACATTACGGGTCGCAACTACTGGGAGGCAATTTTCAGTTCGCAGATTCGCGGCCTGATAGAGGAATCCCTCGGCGGCGGGCGGCGGGTCATCAGGCGCGAAATAGCCGACATTTACCCGTCTGAAAACTTTTACGAGGCGGCGGCGGCGAAACTTCCCGGCGGCGAGGTGGTTCTTGTTCTTGCCGACACGGCAAAACTCAAAACCCTCGCCGAAAAAAACCGGGCTCTTGTAACCAACATGTCGCATGAGATAAGAACGCCTCTCACATCAATAGTGGGAGCGGCGGAAGCGATAGCCGACATGACGGAAGGCGCGGACGCGCAGACAAAAAAGATGACGCGCCTGCTTGAGAGAAACGTCCGCCGCCTCGCCGATTTGTGCGACCGCGTTATCCGGCTTACGCAGACGGACGGGCGCGGGGCGGAGTTGAAGGAAAAATTTGACCTTGCCGAAGCGGTGAGCGCGGCGGCGGAAGCGGTGAGCGCGGCGGCGGAAAAAAAGAACATCCGCCTTGAAGTGTCGGCGGGGGCGGGGCTTGCGGTGGAAGGCGACCGGATGATGGTTGAGAGCGCCCTTGTGAACCTGATTGACAACGCAATCAAATACTCCCCCGAAGGCGGGGAGGTGAAGGTGGGCGCGGCGGCGGACGGCGGCGGCGCGAAGGTGAAAGTGAGCGACCGGGGCGCGGGAATACCGGCGGACGAAAGGGAGCGGATCTTTGACCGCTTCCACCGGGGAAGCGCGGCGGCGGGCAAAGAGGGAAGCGGGCTGGGCCTGAGCATCGCCCGGCAGACCGCCGCCGTTCACGGCGGAGATGTAACGGTTGAGAGTGAACCGGGGCGCGGAAGCGTGTTCACAATCTCTTTCAGGTGTGCTTGATAACCTCGCCGGTAAGCAGGTAGTAGGTGTCTTCGGAGATGTTGGTCGCAAGGTCTGCGGCGCGTTCAATGTTTCTTGCTATCACTATCATGCATGTCGCCGCGGCAAGCGACTGGGGAAACTTCCTTGAGTGCTCAAGCGCCCCGGCAAGTATTACGGACTCCATGCGGTCAACCTCTTTGTCTTTCTCCGGCACTTTGAGGGCAAGGTCTTTGTCATCTTTCATAAAAGCCTCAATGCTCATCCTGAACATCTCAAGGGCGCGCTCCGCCATCACGGCGGCGTCTTTGAGGAGGCCCACCGGCGGGTAGTCCGCGCTTTTCCCCACAAGGCGCGCCACATTGACCGCATGGTCTCCCACCCTCTCAACATCGTTGTTTATCTTCATCACCGCCACAGTGGTGCGGAGCTGCAACGCTTCGGGGGCGTAAAGGGAGAGCAGGCGGACGCATTTTGAGTCAATGACCACCTCTTTTGAGTCAACCTCGTTGTCCATTGTCTTTATCTGGTCTATGCGGTCTTTGACGTCGGTGGGGTCTTTAATCAGGCCTATGCTCCGCTCAAACATGGAGTCCGCCGCGCCCGCCATGTCCAGCAGGTCTTTTCTGAGTTCCTGTATTTCCTGTTCTATTTTGCTTGTCGCCATTCTTCCCTCCTTTTATCCGAACTTGCCGGACACATAGTCTTCGGTCTGTTTGACGGACGGATTGAGAAATATCTTCTCCGTCTCATCGTATTCAACCATTTTTCCAAGATACATAAACATTGTGTAGTCCGAAACCCGCGCCGCCTGCTGCATGTTGTGGGTTACGATGACCACTGTGTAGTCGCGCTTGAGCTCCCTGATGAGTTCCTCTATGCTGGCGGTGGCGATGGGGTCAAGGGCGCTGCACGGCTCGTCCATAAGCAGGAGGTCGGGGCGCACCGCTATGGCGCGCGCTATGCAGAGGCGCTGCTGCTGCCCCCCCGAAAGAGCAAGCGCGCTGTCGCCGAGGCGGTCTCTCACCTCCTTCCACAAACCCGCCTGCTTCAGGCTTGACTCCACAATGCCGTCAAGGTCGCCCTTGTTTCTGACACCGGCTATCCGGGGCCCGTATGCGATGTTGTCGTGTATGGAGGAGGGAAACGGGTTTGATTTCTGAAACACCATTCCCACCCTTCTGCGAAGGTCGCTCACGTCAAGGTCTTTGTCGTAAAGGTCGCGACCGGAAACGGAGATCTTCCCCTCTATCGTAACATTGTCCAGAAGGTCGTTGAGGCGGTTGAAGCACCTCAGGAATGTGGACTTTCCGCAGCCCGAAGGCCCGATGAGCGCGGTTGACTTGTTTGCCGGAACGCGCATCGTGATGTTTTTGAGGGCGGGGGTGTCGCCGTATTTAAGGCACAGGTCCCGCGACTCGGCGATGACGTTCTCAAAGTTTGTGTTGTCAAGCGATTCAAACTGCTCTTCCATGGTTTCCTCCGGTGTCAGACGGCCGCGGAGCCGAACTTTTTCTCCCTTATGCGGCTTCTTATGAAAATTGCCGCAAGGTTGAGCGCGGCGACTATGGCGATAAGCAGAAACGCCGTTGCGTAAACAATGTCCTTTGCGGCCTCCACATTGGGCGACTGAAAGCCCACATCGTATATGTGAAAGCCCAGATGCATAAACTTTCTCTCGGCGTGGATGAACGGGAAATTGCCGTCAACAAGGGCGTCGGGCGCGAGTTTTACCACCCCGGTAAGCATAAGCGGCGCAACCTCGCCCGCTGCGCGGGCGACCGCAAGGATAAGACCCGTCATGATGCCCGGAAGCGCGCCCGGAAGCACCACCTTCCAGATGGTTTCAAATTTTGTCGCCCCAAGCGCAAGCGAGCCCTCGCGCATGTTGCGGGGCACTTGAGACAGCCCCTCCTCGGTTGACACAATGACCACCGGAACTGTCAGCAGGGCGAGCGTGAGAGACGCCCACAAAACGCCCCCCGTTCCGAAAGTGGGCGCGGGAAGGGCCTCGGCAAAGAAAACCGAATCTATCAGCCCCCCGATTCCGTATATGAAAAAGCCCAGCCCGAAAACCCCGAAAACAATGGACGGAACCCCGGCAAGATTGTTCACGCAAATCCTCACTATTCTCACAAACGCGCCCTTCCTTGAATACTCGCTCAGGTAAAGGGCCGCCAGAACGCCGAGCGGCATAACCATTACGCTCATGATGATAACCATGATCACCGTGCCCAGTATCGCGGGAAGGATTCCGCCCTCGGTGTTCGCCTCGCGCGGCCCGGTGGAGACAAACACCCGGAACCTCTCAAGGTAAAGGGCCGCCCTGGACAGCGCCCCCATTGCGTTGGGGGCAAACACCCTCTCTATGTTGCCGAAGGAAACCTCCCTCTCGCCGCCCCCGGCAACCGCCACCACTATTGAGTCTTCATCAATCCGTGAGTAAATCTCCTCAAGTTCCGCCTCTTTTTCCGCATAAAGGTTTTCAAGCTCCTCCGCCCGCGCGGCGAATCTGCCGTCCGGGTCGCCGGTCTTCTCCGCCCGCTCCAGCGCCTTTCTTATGCGGCGGTCAATGCCCTCCACCTCTTTGGTTGCTATCCTGTCCGCCCGCTCCCGCAACTCCCGCGCCTTTTTCACATACGGGGCGAGCGCCGCCGTGTCGCCGCCGTAGGCAAGGGCCTCCCCCCCCGACCGTATCTCCTTTACTGTCCCTATCATGTCGCCCCACTCCCAGCGGTTTATCACAACCGCATCGCGGGGATACTCAACCGAGCGGACGGCGGCGTCATCAATGCGGCGGAACGCAAGGCCGTATACGTCCCTGTTGCCGACCTTGAGCCTTGTCTGTGTGCCGGTGTCGGTTTTTTCGCTTCCGGCAAAATGCCCCAGAACAACCTCGCCGTCCTCAAGCGTTATCCGCGCAAGGGAGGACGGGTAGAAAAACCCCAGCCCCTTTGCGGTGATGAGCAGCAGCAGCCCCGCAATCATCAGTATTGCGGCGGCAAGGGCGGCGGCGGACATCCACGAATACGCCTCCCCGCTTCCCAGAACCTCCCTGAAAGAAACCTTCCTCATCATAAAACCCCTACGCCGGGGGACCGAACTTTTTGCCCAGCCGCCCCCTTATCACCTCTGCCGCTGTGTTCAGAGCGAAAGTGAACACAAACAGCAGAAGACTTGTGAAAAATATGAGCCGGTAAAGCCCGCCGCCCTGAGGGGCTTCGGGAAGTTCAACCGCTATGTTTGCCGACAGGGTTCTGAAACCGGTGAATATGTTCCAGTCCATAAGCGGCGTGTTTCCGGTCGCCATAAGCACTATCATCGTCTCGCCGACCGCCCTGCCGAACCCGATGACCACCGCCGCCATAACGCCCGAACTCGCGGCGGGCAGAACCACCCGCACCGCCGTCTGCCAGCGGTTTGCGCCCAGCGCGAGAGACGCCGCCACAAGGGACCCCGGCACGCCGGACATGGCGTCTTCGGCGATTGTGAAAACTATCGGTATGACGGCAAAGCCCATTGCAAAGCCCACGACAAGGGCGTTTCTCTGGTCAAAGTCAAGGCCGATTGCCGCAAGCCACGCCTTGAAGTCGCCGGAAAAAAGCAGCCGCTCGGCGGGCGCGTTCAGCCACAGCGAGAGCGCCACGGCGGCGACAAGGGCGGGAAACAGAAGCGCGTATTCGGCGCCGGGGCGAAGCAGGTGGCGGACGGACGAGCCCAGAGCCTTCCACAGATAAAGCGACAGCATTGCGAAAGCCGCAACCACAAAAGGCATTATGATGAGCGCGGGAAACACCTTCTCCAGCACGGGCGAGAGCCACAGACCCGCGAAAAATCCGATGACCACGCTCGGCAGCCCCGCCATTATTTCAATGACCGGCTTGATGTATTTGCCGAAAGAGGGGTGGAGAAACTGCGAGACGCACAGGGCGGCGAAAACCGCTATCGGCACGGCAAACAGAAGCGAATACACGGCTCCCTTGAAAGTGCCGAAAATTATCGGGGCGAGGCCGAGTTTGGGCTCAAATTCGTCCGTGCCGCCGGTTGACTGCCACATGTGTATCGGCCCGTCGTATCCCTCATACCACATGCGGGCAAACACCGCCTTTATGCTTATCTCCGAATAACTGTTTTCCATGGGCCAACTCACAAGAGAGCCGTCCGCCACCGCCGCCACAACGGCGTCTCCCTTGGGCGCAAGCGCTATGGCGTTTGCGGGAGACCCGCCCGGTATGAGCAGCCGCCTTCTCTCCGTGGTGGAGTGGAAAACCCCGATGTTTCCGAGAGAATCGGCGGCGAGCAGAACCCTGTTTCTCAGCGAGTTTGCAAGCAGAGTCACGGAGGCCGGAAGGTTTTCAAAAGAGCGCGTCTTAAGCGGCTCCGTGCTTCCCGCCGCCCGAAACCACACCGACAGCCCGCCGTCCGAATCGCCGACCGCGATGGAGCGTTCGCCAAGCAGGGCGGCCATTGCCGTTACGGGCACGGAGCGGCTTGCCGTTGCGGGGCGCGAGCCGAGAAAAACCGGCTCCGCCGGGTCGGAGCAGTCCCACTGAAACAGCCGCCCGTCCGCCGTGCCGGCGTAAAGGAATGCCCCCTCCTCGGCAAGAACAAGGGCGGTAACCCGCGCCCCGCCCAAATCTCCTGTCAGGTCTGCGACCGCCGCTTCGGTGGCGACAACTTGCGGGGCGGCCTCTTCGGCAAACGGGTTTTCCTCAAACTCTTCTCCTTTCGCGAAGGCAAGAAAAAGCGAGCCGCCGGAGGTCGCGGCGACCAGATAGTCTCCCGAATCCGACACGGCAAGAGAGACGCGCTCCAGAGGGGCGGATGACACGGCGAGAGAGGCGGCAAGGCTGATGTCGGTTTCCACCTCGCGGGACGCGCCCTCTCCGGCGTAGGTGTCGCGGTGGGTGATTGAGTGGACGCGCGCCTCTCCGTCTTCGCCGCCTACAACGAAAAACTCTGCGGTGGTGTGAACGGCGAAAGAGCGGGCGGGCGCGCCCGTGGGAACTGTCGCGACAACCCCGCCCGTGTCGGCGGAAAACAGTCTTATATCCCCGGACGGGAAAACGGCGTAGGCGGTCTGCCTGTGCTCGTCAACCCCCATGCCGATCGCCCCTTCAACCGAGGGGGCGGGCAATGTCTGCCGTGCCGCGCCGTAGGACGGCGAGGAAAAAAGGGGCAGAACCTCAAGCAGTATAAAAACGAAAACCGCCAGAACACTTGCGATTATCGCAACCCCTCCGAGGGTTATAAAAAGGGCGGCGAGGCGGTCGTAAATCCTTCTCATTGCTTAAAGTCCGCCCGGCAACGGAGCGGAGGGGTTACTTCCTCCACCTCCACTTCCGGTCGTCAAGGTATTCCTTCCTGATTTTCCTCACGGTTTTGTTGTCAAGCGGTATGTATCCGTCCTTGATGGCCACTTTCTGCCCCTGCTTGCTGAGCACAAACTTGAGGAACTCCTTGCGAAGCGTGTCAAGCCGCGAGCGCGGCTCTTTGTTCACATAAAGGTAAAGGTGTCTTGCAAGCGGGTATTTGGTGTTGTGCGGCTCAGGCTCCATGCACTTTCCGTTTCTTTTGGAGAGGGCGATGGCGCGCACGCCGGAGGTTTTGTAGCCGATTCCGCTGTAGCCCATGGCGAACTTGTCTTTGGTTATGCCCTGAACAACGGAAGCCGAGCCCGGCTGCTCTTTTACGGAGTCCGAGAAGTCGCCCTTGCAGAGCGCTCTCTTTTTGAAGTAGCCGTATGTTCCGGAGGCGGAGTTTCTGCCGTAAAGGGTTATTGCACCGGAAGCCCACGCGCCTGTTACTCCGAGGTCTCCCCATGTGGAGACCTGAGAATCCGCGCCGCACCTTCTGGTTTTTGAGAAGGCGGCGTCAACCTGCCGGATTGACAGGCACTTCACCGGGTTCTGCTCGTTCACGAACACGGCGAGCATGTCAACCGCAGTCGGAATGGCAACCGGTTTGTATCCGAACTGCTTTTCAAACGCGTCAATCTCTTTTGCCTTCATTTTGCGCGACATAGGGCCGAACTGGGAAGTTCCCTTGATAAGCGCCGGCGGGGCGGTGCTTGAGCCCTTGCCCTCTATCTGGCATTTGACTCTCGGATAGCGCTTTTTGAAGCCCTCGCACCACAGAGCCATCAGGTTGTTCATCGTATCCGAGCCGATACTGTTTATCGTTCCCGAAACCTTCTTTTTCGTCTTTCTGTAGTTGGG
Organism: Candidatus Dadabacteria bacterium; assembly: GCA_026708565.1. NCBI lineage: Bacteria > Pseudomonadati > Thermodesulfobacteriota > Candidatus Dadabacteria > Candidatus Dadabacteria bacterium. Next base: position 31,905 of record JAPOUR010000002.1, on the reverse strand, counting down.
AAGTTTTCCGTCAACCTCAACTGCGGAAACGGGCGCGGCAACGGCAAGCGCGGCAAGCCCTATCAAAAACAGACGGAGTTTTCGTCCAAACATCTTCTTTGCTTTCCTCCTTAAAGAAGTCCGCAGGGCATCGCCCCGCGACCGATAGTCAACTCGCCAATTTTGAAGGTTTGGTTAACGAAGGGTTAAAATTGGGGGAAGGGGAAGATGGGGGTTTCCCCGTCATTCCTTCCGTGTCGGAGCAGGGAAGCAGGTGGGCGGCTTCCGCCGCCCGCCTTTTGCTTCAATTCAGATTTTGAGTTCCTTCATCCTGCGTGTTCCCTCGTCTATGTCCTCATCGGAGCATGCGTAGGTTACGCGGATAAAGCCCTCTCCCCTGTCGCCGAAAGCAGTTCCGGCAACCACGGCTACACCCGCCTTCTCAACAAGAAGGTCCGTGTATTGCTGGGAGGTGAGACCCGTGCCGGTTATGTCCGCAAAGGCGTAGAAAGCGCCGTCCGGCGTGTCGCACTTGACGCCCGGAACTTCGTTCAGAGCGGCAACCATTCTGTCTCTCTTGCTTTGCAGAAGTTTGTGCTTGTTCTCAACCCAGTCCTGCGGGCCGGTGATTGCCGCATACGCCGCGCGCTGCACAAGGGCGGCGACATTTGTGATTGAGTCCTGAAGGAATATGGACATCTTTTCTATTACCGGTTTCGGCGCAACCGCCCAGCCGATTCTCCATCCCGTCATCGCCCACGTTTTTGAGAACGTGTCTATGACGATTGTCCTGTCCTCCATTCCGGAGATTGCGCTTATGGTCTTGTGCGGCTTCCCGAAAGTTACCTGAGAGAAAATCTCGTCCGATATGACGACAAGGCCGGGATGCCTCTCGCACATACTGGCTATCTCTTCGGGATTCTCAACAAGGTGGCCGTTGGGACGCTGGGGGGTGTTTATGATAATGAGTTTCGTTTTCGGAGTAACGAGAGACTCAAGCCTTTCAACATCAAACTGCCAGTCCGGGTCGGTGAGGGGGGTGTGCTTTATCGTGGCTCCGAGATACTTTGCCCAGACCTCGTCCGGCGGGTAGCCGGGGTTGGGAAAGATCACCTCGTCCCCGTCCTCAAGAAATATGTTGAGAGACGCGGTGAGCGCGTGCTTTGCGCCTGCGGTTACGATGACCTCTTCGGGGTCGGTTTTGCGCCCCTGTTTTGTCGTCTTTTCGGCTATCGCCTCCCTGAGTTCGGGAAGCCCCGGACCCGGATCGTAGCGGACGTAACCCTCTTCCACCGCTCTGGTGGTTGCCTCCACTATATGTTGAGGGGTCTCAAAGTCCGGCCCCTGATAGTCGCCCTTCTCAAAGTGAATGACCTTCTTGCCGGTCTTTTTCTCAAGTTCCTTTGCGACCCTCATGCTCGCCCACTGCCGGGGCTGAACAAAATGCTTTGTCCTTGAACTGAAACGATAACTCTCCGCCATGTTAAACAACCTCCGTGTTTTGTTACCGGCTCACCCCGCCGGTGTCAGGGACTAATACTAAATTCGGCGGTGGCTTTGTCAAGACCGGTTTGTCAATCTCTCAAAACGCCGCTTTACCGAAAGAAAGGGAACAAAGAAAAACGCCGCCGAAAAAATAAACAGAAGCATCCTTAAAAAAGGCTCTCCCTCAGGGGCGCGCAATGCGAAAAGACCAAGCGCCGCGCCAAGCGCGAGTTCAAAAAACAGCGACGAGCCGAAGCGCGGCGCGTAAAGCGTGGGCGGGTGGGAGACCGAGGCGGATGCGGTGGCGGTCTTGGGCGTGCGGACAAACTCTCCGCCGGAGCGGGAAAACACCGCGCGAATCACCCCCGCCGTGTTGCTGAGAGACATCCCTGCCCACAACACCATCGTCAGCGGCACGAGAAGAAGCATCCCCGGCACATTTTCTTCGCTTCGCGGGTCAAGGGCGGCGAGCAGATAAAAGGCGAAGATGCCGCCGCTGGCGGCAAACCCGATATTGCCTATAAACCAGTAAAACGCCGCCGGAACCGAGCCGCCCAGAATGTTTACCGCCGCCGCCGACAGAATCACGGCGAGAAAAAGCGGGCTGGAAAGGTTGCCGAGCATGTGGAACGCCGCCTCCGCCTTGAAGCCCGCAGACAGGTCTTTTCCCGCAAGTATGGGGCGGAGAAACTTTCTTGCGTTCTGTATCCCCCCCATAGCCCAGCGGCGCTGCTGGGATTTGAGCCCCTCAATGTCGGACGGGAGCTCGGCGGGGCACACCAGATCCGGCAGATACCGTATCTTCCATCCCGCAATCTGGGCGCGGCAACTGAGGTCAAGGTCTTCCGCGACCGTGTCATCATGCCAGCCTCCGGCGGCTTCCATGCACGTTTTTCTTATCACCGTGGCCGTTCCGTTGAAGTTCAGAAACACCCCCGCCGCCGAGCGTCCCGCCTGTTCTATGAGGAAATGCCCGTCAAGGAAGACGCTCTGAAGGCGCGTAAGGAGCGACTGGCGGCGGTTTATGTGCCCCCAGCGCGCCTGCGCCATTCCGACCGAGGGGTCGGAGAAGCACGCAAGAGCGCGCATAAGAAAGTCGCGCGGGGGAACAAAGTCCGCGTCAAACAGGGCTGTGAACTCGCCCCGCGCAAGCGGGGAGGCGTCTTTGAGCGCGCCCGCCTTGTATCCGCGCCTTGAGTCGCGGCGGACGTGGCTTATGGAAAACCCCTCGGACTTCTTGCGCTCTATCGCCGCGCGCGCCGCCCCTGCCGTCTCGTCCGTTGAGTCGTCAAGCACCAGTATCTCAAGCCGGTCGCGCGGGTAGTCCATTGCGCAAACCGCGTCTATTAGCCGCTCTATCACGTAAACCTCGTTGTAAACCGGAAGTTGAACGGTTACGGACGGAAGGGCGGAGGGAAGCGGAGACGGGGCGGAAGGGCGGACGGAGCGCGTTTTCAGATAAAGCCAGCAGAGCCGGTACCGGTAAATTCCCAGAGCGGAGAGAGCCAGCAGAGAGGCGAGGTAGAGTATCTCAAAAACAAGCGCCACGGCGTACTGTGTCAGAACGACAGGGACGCTATTCTTTCCGCGGCCTGTCTCACCCTTTCGGTGTCAAAGGTTATGGACGCGCGCACATAGCCCTCGCCGAACTCACCGAATCCGTTTCCGGGCGTTACCACGACCCCGCACCGCTCAAGCAGCGCGGACGCAAATTCCGCCGAACCGACTCCGTCCGGGGTCTCAAACCACACATAAAAGGTTGAGAGCGGTTTTGTGTGCGCCAAACCCGCCTTCACAAGACCCTCGCAAAATATATCCCTTCTCTCACGATAGGTTTCAAGACGGTCGGAAAAGCCCGGGTCGGGCGCGGAAAGCGCCGTTATACCGGCGATCTGCACCGCCTGAAACGCCCCGGAATCTATGTTGGTTTTCACCTTGCCGAGAGCGCCCACCGCTCCCGCCGCTCCGGCGGCAAACGCTATGCGCCAGCCGGTCATGCTGAAGGTCTTTGACAGGGAATGGAACTCCAAACCCACCTCCCGCGCCCCCGGAGTCTCAAGGAAACTCGGCGGAACAAAGCCGTCAAACGCCATCTCCGTGTAGGCGGCGTCGTGGCAGACCACTATGTTGTGCCTGAGGGCGAACTCAACGACCCTTTCAAAAAAATCACCCCCGGCAACCGCCGCGGTAGGGTTGTTCGGGTAGTTGAGAAACATCATCTTTGCCCGCGCCGCCACTTCGGGCGGTATGGCGGCCAAGTCCGGCAGAAAGCCGTTCTCTTTCAACAGCGGCATTTTGTGGCACACCCCGCCCGCAAACGCCACGGAGACCGGATAAACCGGATATCCGGGGTCGGGGACAAGCGCGAGGTCTCCGGGGTTTATAAACGCCATGGGCGCGTGCGCCACCCCCTCTTTTGAGCCTATCAGGGCGAGAACCTCGGACTCCGGGTCAAGGGAGACGCCGAAACGCTTTTCAAACCACGCCGCCGCCGCGCCTCTGAATTCCGCCATTCCGGCGTAGGACGGGTAGCGGTGGTTTGAAGGGTCGGCAAGGGCGTCCGCCGCCGCGCGGACTATGTGCGGCGGGGTCGGAATGTCCGGGTCTCCCACGCCGAGGTCTATCACATCAACGCCTTTTTCAATCTGCGCCGCTTTCTTTTTGTCTATCTCGGCGAAAAGATAAGGAGGCAGTTGCGATATTCTGTCAGACCAATTTATATCCATAGTCCCGTGACGGCGGCATTCTACAGATAAAAGGGGCGGCGGGCAAACCTGTTGATTTCCGCGCCGCCGGAAATAGTATGAAAGGGATGAAAATTCTTTACGGAATTCAGGGAACGGGCAACGGGCACATAACGCGGTCGCGCGAAGTGCTGCGGTTTTTGAAGGAGCGGGGGGCGGAAGTGGACATACTTCTGAGCGAGTCGCACAGCGAGATAGACATCGGCGCGGAGGTGAAGTTCCGGCCAAGGGGGCTGGGATTTGTTTTCGGCAAAAAGGGGGGCATAGACCTGCTGTCATCGGTCCGGCGGATGAGGCCGCACAATTTTTTCTCAAACGTCAAGAAACTTCCCGTTGAAGACTACGATATCGTGGTGAGCGACTTTGAGCCCGTAACCTCATGGGCGTGCTTTCTGAAAGGGAAAAAGTGCGTGTCTCTTTCCCACCAGACCTCTTTTGCGTCCGACAAAACGCCCCGCCCCGCCAAAGTTGACCGCATGGGCGAGGCGATTCTCTGCTGGTATGCGCCGGTCTCCATCCCCTTGGGGCTTCATTTCCAGAAATACGATTCTTTCATAGAGACCCCGGTGGTAAGGCGCGAGGTGCGCGAGAGGGAGAGAACAAACGCCGGTCACTATACGGTTTATCTGCCCTCTTTTGCGCCGGAAAAGATAGAGCCCTTCCTGCGCAAGGTTGATGTTGAGTGGCATCTTTTCTCCAAACACCGGTCGGCTCTGGACGGCAGGCGCGGGAATGTTTCGGTGTTTCCGGTGAATTCCGGCGGGTTTGAAAAATCGCTCTGCTCAAGCGAGGGGGTGCTTTGCAACAGCGGGTTTGAGACCCCGTCCGAGGCGCTGTTTCTGGGCAAAAAACTTCTCGTCATTCCGATGAAGGGGCAGTACGAGCAGAAGTGCAACGCCGCCGCGCTCAAGCAGATGGGCGTCAGGGCGGCAAAGGTGGGAGACGGTTTTGAGGGGGAGATTGAAAGGTTCGTGAACTCCCCGATGCCGCGCGGCATTGAATACCCGGACAACGGCGGAGATATAGCGGACAGGATATTTGAGGCGGCGGACGGCGGCGGCACTCTCAGAACCGCCCTTTGAAAGCCAGAACGGCAAAGGTAACCGCGCCGCCAATCGCAAACCCGGCGACCGTTTGAGCGGCGGTGTGGGCGGCGAGGCGCACCCGCGCCCACGAAACAACCGGAATTAAAACCGCGCCAACCGCGCCGGCGGCCCCGTAGAGAAAAAGCAGGATTACGGCGAGAGACGATATCGCGGCGCTGTGCGCGCTCACCTTGTAGCCGAGGGTGACCGCATACACGGCAAGAAGCGCAATCAGACAGGCGAGAACCACATCAAGCACAAGCGCCGGACTGCCGAGATGGCTGAAAACAAGCATCCCCGCCGCGGTGTTTATGACCATAAACTTGAGCGGACGGAAACGCTCCGTCTGCTTTGAGAGATGAAATCCGGACACGGCCCCCTTGCGCAAAAGGTAAAGCACATAGGCGACCGGGGGCCCCACAAAGACGGCGATTATCAGAGGCGCCCAGAATATCTCCCCGCCCGTGCGGGGAAGGAGCGCCGCAGCCCCGTAGCACACGACAAGCGGCGGGGAAAAAGCCTTTGACACAAACTCGGCAACTCCGCGAGAGGTCACTGCGGGGGCTCCGCTAATAATTCCGTAAAATTGCTGTTAGAATGGGTCATCATGACGGACAAAACTTCGGGCGCGGTTACCACTGCTCTGTGCGCAACGGGCTTTCTGCTGTGCCTCTACCTGACGGCAATATACTACACAACGGACGGAACGGCGACATACTGTTCGGGCAACTGGCAGTGCAATGAGGTTCTGAACAGCGGATTTTCCAAGGTCTTCGGCATGCCCGCATCTCTTTTCGGCATGCTTGGCTACGCCGCCATCGCCTTCTATAACATCAGAGAAAACCGGACGGCAGTGATAGCGCTTGCGAGCGCGGGGGCGGGGTTTTCCGCATACCTTTCGTGGGCGGAGTTCTTTGTGATAAAACAGGTCTGCCCGTTCTGCGTGGCGTCCGCCCTGATGGTTGCGGCGGTGTGGATTCTGTCAGTCCGGGGGGCGGGGGCATCGCGCATGGCGGCGGCGGTTCTAATCGCCGTTTTCTCGGCGGGCGCGGGATACTCATACCACTTTATCTCCGGAACCACGGTGGAAGCGCCGCAAGCCGCCGCGCCCGCAAACGACAGTTTTGCAAAAGGCCTCGCGCTCCATCTGAAGCAGACCGGCGCGGTTATGTACGGCTCGTTCAGATGCCCGGCGTGCGCCACGCAGAAAGCGTTTTTCGGCGACCACGCAAAGCTTCTGAACTATGTTGAATGCCACCCGGCGGGAAAAAACGCCGACCCGAAACTGTGCGCGGAAAAAGACATCAAGGCGTATCCCACATGGGAGATAAACGACTCGCTCGTCCGCGGGGCAATGTCGCTTAAAAAACTTTCCAACCTCTCCGGCTACGGAGGCGAATAAATAAAAAGAGAGGCCCCCGTTGTTCGGGAGCCTCTCTTGTGAAGCAGGAGGAGGAGTTAAGTGGGTTTCCTAACTTGCTGTCCAATAGTAAAGGGATTCTACTTAAGGGTCAAGACCTGTTTGAAAAAATTTTTGTCAGCCGAGTTCCGCCTCAAAAGCGCCCTCTATCAGAGTTGCGGTTTTGTCCGTGAGGTCAACCGCGACCACATCAAAACGCATTGGCCGAGAGCCCGTCCGCCTTTCCTTTATATACTGGAGGGCGGTGAGGTTGATCTTCCTCCTTTTGCGCCTGTCAACAAACTCCTGCGGCAGTCCGTGGCCGAAGGTTGAGCGCGATTTCACCTCAACAAAACAGATGACCCCTCCGTCCGAGCAGATGATGTCTATCTCGCCGTATCTGCCTCTGTAGTTTCTCTCAAGGACTGCAAACCCCTTTTTCTTCAAAAACTTCACGGCTATTTCCTCGCCCGCATTCGCGCTTGTCCCGCGCCGCGCCCCCTTGAGACCGGGAAGAAGTTTTCCGAGCAGCCGCGCGGTCAATCGTCCACCAGTTTGCCCTTGAGATTTTCAATTACCTTTATGGCTTCGGAAGGCGTCAGGTTCATGGTGTCTATCTTTGACACATCCTCTTTGAGAAACCGAAGCCGCCCGTCCCCGCACGGCGCCGCATCATCCGCATTGTCCGCGCCGTCCGCAAACAGGGACGTCTGACGGGAGCCCAGAACCTCGCTCATCTTTGAGCGCATGTCTTCAAGCGACAACAGCATGGCGCGCGCCGACTCCAGCACGGGAGCGGGAACGCCCGCGAGGGCGGCGACCTGAATTCCGTAACTGTGGCTGGACGCGCCGGGAACAAGTTTTTTGAGAAACACTATGTCGTTTCCCTTCCGGCTGACCGCCACATTGTAGTTCCGGACGCCTGAGAGACCGGCAAGTTCATGGTAGTGGGTGGCAAACATGGTTCTTGAGCCCGCATCGCGCAAGTATTCGGCGACCGCCCAGGCAATGCTCATGCCGTCAAAAGTTCCCGTGCCGCGCCCTATCTCGTCAAGAATCACAAGGCTGCGCGCGGTGCAGTTTCGTATTATGTAGGCGGTCTCAACCATTTCGGACATAAAGGTTGAAAGCCCGCGCGCGAGATTGTCCGACGCGCCCACGCGGGTGAAGATCTTGTCAACCGTTCCTATCTTCGCGCTTGAGCACGGGACGAAACTTCCCATCTGCGCCATCAGAACAATGAGGGCGGTCTGCCGTATAAGAGTGGATTTTCCCGCCATATTGGGTCCGGTTATCAGGAGGAAACTGTTGTCTTCACAGTCCATCATCACATCGTTGGAAACAAAATCGGCGCGTCCGCGCACTTGTTCCACAACCGGGTGGCGGCTGCCGGTGAGTTCTATCTCACCGCCTCCGGTAACTTGCGGCTTTGAGTATCCGTTGCGGGCGGCGCAGGTCGCAAACGAGGAGACAACATCAATGACGGCAACCTCTTTTGCGCACGCCCTGATTTCATCCGCGCGGGCGGCAACCAGCCGCCGCAGACGCTCAAACACCTCCCTTTCTGCCCTCAGTATGTCATCCTCGGCGGTCTTTATCTTTTGCTCCCACTCCGAGAGTTCGGGAGTTGTAAATCTCTCGGCGGCGGCGAGTGTCTGTTTTCTCACATAGGACGGCGGAACCATGTCCAGCGCGTTCTTTCTGACCTCTATGTAGTAGCCGAAAACCCTGTTGTATCCCACTTTGAGCGACTGAATGCCCGTTTCCTCCCTCTGCCTCTTCTCAAACCCCGATATCCAGTTTCTGCCCTCGCCGAGAAGTTTTCTCAAGCCGTCAATGTCCGGGTCTTTGCCGTCCCTGATTACGTTTCCCTCCGCCACCGTGGCGGGCGGCTCGTCCGAGATTGTTTCGCCTATCTCGCGGGCGAGGCCGGGAAGGGTGTCCAGCCCGGCGCGCGCGGCGCGGAGGAAGGCGGCCTCAGCCGGGGCGAGCGCCTCCTTGAGACCGGCAACGCGAAGCAGGGAGTCTTTCAGGGCGGACAGGTCTCTCGGGCGCGCGGACGGAGTGGATATGCGCCCCGCAAGCCGCTCCATATCCCCCGTTCCCTTGAGGCATCCGGAAACCGCCTCGGCAAGCCGGGTGTCCGAGACAAGGTTGTCCACCGCGTCCAGACGGCCGTTTATCTCTCCCGCGCCGGTGAGCGGGTAGTCAATCCAGTTTCTCAAAAGCCGCCCCCCCATCGGCGTCAGGGTGAAGTCAATGGCCTTCACAAGGGTGGGGCCGTCATCCTGATTCAGGGGTTTTAGGAGTTCAAGGTTTCTTCTGGTGCAGTCGTCTATCTGAACATGTCCCTCCGGGCCGTAAAACACCGGAAGTTTTATGGCGGGCATGTACTCCATCTGGGTCTCACGCATGTAGTCAACAAGAGCGGAGCACACCAGCGCGGCGCCGGAGTTTTCGGCAAAACCGCACGCTCCGGCGGATGAAATGCGGAAGTGGCTCATCAGCGCCCCGGAGGGGTCTGAAGTGTTAAACAGGTCGTCCCGGACGGTTACAAGCGGACGGGGGGCGGTGGCGTCCGCAAGGGCGGCGGTGTCTGCGGACTGAAGCAGTATTTCCGAGGGCTCAATTTTTGCGAGACCGGCGGCCGCGTCCGCCTCGTTTTCAAAAGAGCAGACCTTGAACTCGCCGGTGGATATGTCGCAGTGCGCCAGGTGAAAGCCGCCCGCGCCTTTCGCGAGGGAGGCTATGTAGTTGTTGGTTTTTGAGTCAAGCGATTCGGAGCCCAGAACGGTTCCCGGCGTGAGGACTTTTACAACCCGCCTTTCCACCAGTTTGCCGCGCCCGGCTTCCTCAACCTGCTCGCATATGGCGACCTTGCGTCCGCTTGAGAGCAGTTTTGACAGGTAGCCGTCCGCGCTGTGGCACGGAACTCCGCACAGGGGAATCGGCGCGTCCGAATTTTTGTTGCGCGAAGTAAGGGTGATGCCCAGTATGGCGGAGGCGGTTTTGGCGTCCTCAAAGAACATCTCGTAGAAATCTCCCAGACGGAAAAACAGTATGGAGTCCGGGTGGCGGCTTTTAATGCTCCTGTACTGTTCAAGCATGGGTGTGCTTGAGTCGGCCATTACGGAGAGATTATATTGGAGACCCGTCTCTTATCAAAACGGGACGGACATGAGACCGAGCGCGCCGCCCACGGCGCAAAGGAGGACACCGGCGGCTCTTGAAAATCCCGCGCGACCGCCCGGAAACACGGCGCACGCCCGCGAGAAGGCGGCGGACATCGCAAGCACGACCGCCGTCTGAACCGCCGCCAGACCCGTTATGTAGAAAACAAGCGGCGAGGCCTCCGCCCCCACTATGCCCGACCCGTAGGCGAAGCCGTGAAAGAGCCCCGCAACGGACACAAAGCACAGGGCGGCAAAAGAGCCCCCGGCTCCGGTCAGGACGAAAAATCCCGCAACCGCCACTGACAGGGCAACCGCAGTTTCAAAAAAGAAGGCCTCCGCATGACCGGAAAAAAGCAGGTGGGCAAACACGCCCGCCACAGTCGCCGGAACAAACGCCGCGAGGGCCTTTGCGCTTTTGAAACGGGCGGCGCACAAAACCGCCACCGCCGTAAGAAAGGCGAGATGGTCAAGCCCTATGACGGGGTGGGCAAAGCCCGAAAGAAGCCCCTGATACCAGCGGGTCAAAACCGCGCCCTCAAACGGGTGATGAGCCGCCGCGGGCAAGGCGTTCAAAAAAAAGCAGAAAAGTGCGGACAGAAAAAATCGCATCGGTATCTCCGGCGACAGCCGAGAGGCTATTCTATACGTTTTGCGCAAAAAACTCCAGACAGCGGCGCGAGATTCTGGAGATGAGGGGAATCGAACCCCCGACCTCTGCCATGCGAAGGCAGCGCTCTCCCAGACTGAGCTACATCCCCTTAAACAGAAACAGGCACAAATTATTATATGGAAAAACTCCAATATCAACCCGCATGCGTAACTTTAACCCGCTTGATGGCGCGTGAAGTGGCGGACTCCACGGTGAAAATCGCGCCGCCCGCCTCAAGGGTCTGCCCGAGCGAGGGGATGCACTTGAAGCGCGAAAGCAGAAAGCCGCCCAGCGTTTCGTATCCCCCGTCTTCGGGTATTCGTATGCCGAGGTCCCGGTTTATACGCTCAACGCTGATATGGGGAAATACAAGATACTCGTCCGCGCCGGTCTTTACCCAGAGATTTTCGTCCTTGTCATGCTCGTCCTCTATCTCGCCCACTATCTCCTCAACTATGTCCTCAATGGTGACTATGCCCACCGCGCCGCCGTACTCGTCAACCACCACCGCCATTGAGTCGCGCCCGGCCTTCATGTCTTCAAGAAGCTCGCTTGCGGGTTTTCTTTCAGTCACAAAAAGCGCGGGCGAAGAGAATTCCGCCACGTTTGTCCCCGTCCGCGCATCCCTGCCGCGCAGAAGGAAGAACGAATGCAGCACGCCCGTTATTTTGTCAATCCGGCCCCGGTAAAGAGGAATTCTCGTGTATCCCGAACTTCTGACAAGTTCGGTCGCCTCGGAAACGGTGGCGTTCTCATCAAGCGCCCTGACCGATGAAAGAGGCACCATGATGTCGCCCACCGTGACCTCGGAGAACGAAAACACCCTGCGGAGCATACGGCGTTTTTCCCCGCCGCCGTCGCGCTCGTGCGCCGTTATGGCGTCCATTATCTCCCCCCGCGTGACCGCAGACCTGTGCCCGGCGTAACGCAGAGCCAGACGGGTGAAGAAGTTAACAAACCACGTGAGGGGAAGGAATATTTTTGTCGCGACCCACAGCGGGTATATGGCCCAGAGTATGAGCGAGTCGCTGTTTCTCCTGAAGACGGATTTCGGAACCACCTGACCGAAAACCACAATGAGGGGCGACAGTATGAGCACGGAATAAAGCTCTGCGCCGTCTCCGACGTGCTCCTCCAGATAAAAGGTCAGCAGTATGGTGCTGGTTATCAGGGCTATGTTGATGCCGGCGAGCGTTGTGCCGAGGAATCTGTCTATCTCGGCATACGAGCGCAGAACCAGTTTCGCCGAGCGCGAGCCCCTGCCCGCAAACGTCTTCATTCTTATCTTGTCGCACGATATCAGCGCTATCTCGGAACCGGCAAAAAACGCCTGAAGCGCAAGGCACAGAACCACAATCGCCGCCACCGCCATGATGCTCACTGCCCGCCCTCCCGCCTTGCCCGGACTGTTACTTCACTTATCCTCTTTCCCGATATCACCGATGCCGTGAACACAAGGTTTCCGTGTTCCACGCTCTGCCCCCCGGTCGGCAGGTGGCCGAACTTGCCGAAGACAAAGCCCGCCACGGTTTCCCCGGCTCCCTCGTCCGAAGGAATGACCGAGGAGGCGAGCGCGGGGGGAAACTTCTCAATGCCCAGAAACTTCAGGAGCGGAAACAGCATGGCTTCGTTGAAATCGTCAACCCTGTAGCTTCCCGGCATGATGAGTTTCTCCCCCTCCCACCGGGGAGTGAGCCGTTTTCTGGACACGCTTCTCTCGTCCTCTATCTCGCCCACTATCTCCTCAAGGATGTCCTCAAGGGTTACGAGGCCGTCAAATCTCCCGTACTCGTCAACCACCACCGCCATGTGAATCCGGCGGCGGCGGAATTCCATCAGGAGGTCAAAGGCGTCTTTGCTTCCGGGAATGAAGTAGGGCGCCTGCGTGTAGTCTTCAACGGTTTGGTCTCCGGACGGCGGCTTGAGCAGAAGGTCTTTTGCAAACAGGATGCCCCTGATGTCGTTTCTGTCCTGAGAGTGGACGGGCACTCTTGAGTATCCCGCCGTCTCAATCACGGACAGGGCGCGGGAGGCGGGCAGGGAGGCGCTCATCGTCATGCAGTGCACGTTGGGCGTCATTATCTGGCGCGCCGATGTGGTCCGGAGGCGGAAAAGCCGGTCTGCAAGGCGGCTCTCAACCTCGTTTACCACTCCCTCCTCCCTGCCCATCAGGACAAGCGTTTCAATGTCTTCCTCGCTGAACTCCTGAGCCGGGGTTTCCGGCGGGTCTCCGTCGCCGTCCTTCATCGGGATGAACAGGTTTGAGAACTCCATTATGAGGCGGCGCACCGGTGTGATAAACCAGTGGAACAGACTTAGCGGCTCCGCCACCGCCTTTGAGACGGGACCGGGAAACCTGACGGCGAGGGTCTTGGGCACGGTTTCGCCGAATATGAGCAGAACGGGAGACGCCACGGCGACTGAAACAATCATTACCGCCTCGGAAGAGAAAGAGCCCATCAGGCCCGCCACCAGCGTGGCAACCGTTGCGGAATACGCTATGTTGACCGCCTCGTCCGCAAACAGCACGGTTACTATGAGCTCGCCGGGTTTTCTTAAAAGGCCCTCTATTATCCCGGCCTTTTTGCCGCCCTCGCTCCTTATGTTCTCCCTCTGATGCCTGCCGAGCGAAAACAGCGCGCCCTCGGCAAAACAGAAAAATGCCGACGCGCCGAGCAACAACAGCGCGGTTGCCGTCCCCGCAATCATGTCGTTCATGACAGTCCGTGCCTGTGGCCGCCCGAGGCGAACCTCTCGCGGGCGACCTCGCCGCCTCCTTTCCGTATGCGGCCCGCGCCCGGAGGCGTAACTTCGCCTATGCGGGTCATGCGGACGTCCGCCCGGCGGGCTATTCCCTCTATTACGCCGCGCATCCGGGGGCGCGCCGTGAACACAAGCTCATAGTCGCCGCCTGCGGTCACCGCCTCTTCGGCGGAGCCGGAAAACCGCCCGCATACCGGGACCCGCTCAAGAAAAAGGGACGCCCCGGCGCCGGAAAGGGACGCGATTTTTTCCATATCGGCAAGCAGGCCGTCGCTTGTGTCGGTCATTGCGGTCGCCGCCCGCTCCCCGCAAAGGGCAAGCCCCGCGGCCACTCTGGGCTCGGGAAAAGAGAATCTGCCCGGGCCATTTGCGGGCGCGTTTTCCGTTGTGTCAAGAGCGCGCATTTCCGCCGCGGCTTCCGCCACAAGACCGGTTACGAAGATGTCATCTCCGGGCTCCGCCCCCCGGTTTCTCACAAACACGCGCCCCTTTGTGAAGCCGGTAACCTTTACGTCCGCAAAGATAACGGGCGCGCCCGACGTGTTGCCCCCGACAACCGCCGCGCCGATCAGGGCGGCGGCCTCCCGCGCGCCGTCCAGAATGTCGCAGACGGTTTTGCCTGTTGTGCCGGGCGGAAGACCGAGGCTCAACAGAACGGTTTTCGGCTCCGCTCCCATGGCCGCGATGTCGCTTGCGGCGCACAGAACCGCTCTCAAGCCGACCGCGCGGGCTCCAAATGCCGGATGGGAAAGCCACCGCCGCCTGAAATGCACTTCCTCAACGGCGCAGTCGCAACTCTCCACAATAAATTCCGGCGCGCCCGCATCAAACACGGCCGCATCGTCTCCGGGGCCCACAATAACGCCGGGAGCGGCGTCTCCGAACACGCTCACGGCGTTGCTGATAACGAAATCCTCGTCCGCGGGACGGGTATGGTCTGAAGGGTCTGTGTCTGCGCTCATTGCTTACGTCTGCTGGCGCAAAATTGTTTCAGGTACGGGGGCGGTTGTCAATTCCCCCGCCGGGGGGATTCACACAAAGTCGGCGTCAAGCCGCCTGTACTGTATGGCTTCCGCCACATGTTCGGGTGCTATGGAGTCGCTTCCGGCAAGGTCGGCGATGGTGCGGGAAACCTTGATTATCCTGTCGTACGCTCTGGCTGAAAGCCCCATCCTGTCCACGGCGCTCTCAAGCATCTTCTTTGACGGGTCGCCAAGGGGCGCAAACTTTCTGAGCGCCTCGGGGGGCATCTGCGAGTTTGAGAAGATGCCCGCGCCCTCAAATCTTGCGTTCTGTATCTTTCTCGCCGCGTCAACCCTCGCTTTTATGGAAGCCGAACTCTCCGCCGGGCCGTCGTTTGAAAGCTCGCCGGAGCCCAGAGACGGAACTTCAACATTCATGTCAAATCTGTCCATAACCGGGCCCGACACCCTCGCACGGTATTTCCTTACCTGGTCGGGACGGCAGACGCACGGCTTGGCGCGGTCTCCCAGATGGCCGCACTGGCAGGGGTTCATGGCGCCCACAAGCATGAACTTTGCCGGATAGGCGAGCGAGCCGGCGGCCCTTGATATGACTATCTCCCCGTCCTCAAGGGGCTGGCGGAGCGCCTCTATGACCGTCTTTTTGAACTCGGCTATCTCGTCAAGAAACAAAACCCCGTTGTGGGCGAGGCTGATATCGCCCGGGCGCGGTATTGAGCCGCCGCCTATGAGCCCCGCATCACTCACCGTGTGGTGGGGGGCTCTGAACGGACGCTCGGTGACAAAAGGCATCCCCTCTTTCAGAAGGCCTGAAACGGAATAGATTTTTGATGTCTCCATCGCCTCGTCAAAGTGCATGTCCGGCAAAATGGTGGGAATCCTTCTTGCCAGAAGGGTCTTTCCCGAACCCGGAGGGCCGACCATGAGGATGTTGTGGCCGCCGCTGGCAGCTATCTCAATGGCGCGTTTTACACGGTGCTGCCCCTTGACCTCGGAGAAGTCAACACTGTGGCGCGGGCGCAGGCTGGAGGGGCTGTGACTGTGAGGCTTTATCTCGTTTTTGCCTTCAAGATGGCTTACCAGCTGGGAGAGGGTCTCAACGGCTATCACGTTCAGGCCGGAAACAAGCGCCGCCTCCGGCGCGTTGCCTTTTGGAACAACTATCCCGCTCATCCCTTTCTCTTTGGCGCAGACGGCCATGGGCAGAACGCCGCCGACCTTCTTCACCCTGCCGTCAAGGGAAAGTTCGCCCACTACGAGCAATCTTCCGGACCGCCCGGCAATGTTCAAACGACCGGAGGCGGCAAGCATGCCGACCGAAATCGGCAGGTCAAAGGACGAGCCCTCCTTCCTGATATTGGCGGGGGCGAGGTTGACCGTTATCTTTTTTGGCGGAATGCTGAAACCGCTGTTTTTTATGGCTGACCTGACCCTTTCCTTGCTCTCCCTGACCGCCCCTTCAGGAAGCCCCACAGTTGTGAAACTGGGGAGGCCGGAGCTCATGTCCACTTCAACTTCAACTACATATCCGTCAACGCCAAACACGGCGCAACTGAGCACATTGGAGGTCATGAGGCGGTATTGTATACCAATTTTCGCTCCCCGTTTGACAACTTCGGACTTCGCCGTTTAGAATGCGGGCGGTGAGGTTGGGTGAGGGGTTTCCCCCGATTTTGAGTTTTCCGCTCGCGTGGCGGGTTTCCCTTTCCCGGCAGGAATAATGCAAAGAGAGAACCTGGATCAGGTTTGGAGTATGCTTCTCGCCCATGTGAGGCAGGGAAGCAATATTCCGGGAGACATGCTGGAACTTTTGTCCCGGTCGCGCGTATCCGCTCTTGACAGGGACGGGGGATTTGTGGAGATAACCCCGGGAAGCGAGATGGATGTCAACTATCTCAAGAGCAACCTCGGAAACACACTCAGCGAGA
This sequence comes from Candidatus Dadabacteria bacterium, assembly GCA_026708565.1. Classification (NCBI taxonomy): domain Bacteria; kingdom Pseudomonadati; phylum Thermodesulfobacteriota; class Candidatus Dadabacteria; species Candidatus Dadabacteria bacterium. Next base: position 15,717 of record JAPOUR010000002.1, on the reverse strand, counting down.
TAACCGAATACTTCAGCAAGTTCCACGGCGTGGAGCGGGTGGAGATAGTAAACTGCGACAACGGGTCTGCCGGAAAGAAGCTCGTTCTGCCCCCGAAATCGGAAAACGAAAGACGGGAGGTGTATATGGGTTACCTGAACTCAAAATACGCCTTTGACAATTACATAGTGGGTGAAAGCAACGAGTTCGCATTCGCGGCCGCCATGGGGGCCGCGGTGAATCCAGGCAAGCACAACCCGCTTTTCATAACCGGAGCTTCAGGTCTGGGAAAAACCCACCTGATGAACGCCATAGGAAATGAGTTTGCGAGGAGAAACCCCGGTCTGAACATTTGCAGCCTTTCGTCCGAAGAGTTCACAAACATAGTGGTGGACCACCTCAAGGGAAAAAACACCTCCCTTCTCAGGCAGAAACTCAGGAAAAAATGCGACCTCCTGATGATAGACGACATACAGTTTCTTGAGGGTAAAAACAGCACCATCAACGAGTTCTTCCACACCTTTAACACACTCTATGAGGACGGCAAGCAGATAGTTCTCACGAGCGACAAACTCCCCAACGATATGGACAACTTTGAGGAAAGGCTTAAAAGCAGGTTTCTCTGGGGAGTAAGCGCCGACATCAGGCCGCCGGATATTGAGACAAGGGCCGCCATTGTGAAAAAGAAGGCGGAGGAAATGAGCATTGAGATACCGGAAGGCGTGATAAAGATGGTTTCCGAAAAGGTGAAGAACAACGTGAGGGAGCTTGAGGGCGCGCTCTTGAAACTTGTGATTCAGGCGCAGGTGGAGGGAAAACCCATAGACATAAGAATGGCGGCCATCCTTTTCAACTCCAACGGCTCGGCAATAAGAACGGGGACGGAGTCCAAGGAGCCCAAGATAACAGCGGAGTTGATAAAGGCTACGGTGGTGGACTTCTTTGGAGTGAAGAAAAAGGATCTGGTTTCAATGGACAAATCCAAAGTGGTGGCCTTTCCGAGGCAAATAGCGATGTTCCTCATGAAGAAGCATCTGGAAATAACACTCGTTGACATAGGCAGGCAGTTCAACGGGCGTGACCACTCCACCGTCTTGTACTCAACTGAAAAAATAGAGAAAAACCTCGCGGACAAAGAACAGGCCACAGTGGCGGCAATAAAAGAGATTGAAGACAGGCTGAATGTGTGACAGGAATTCCACAGTAGTGTGGAATTCCTGTTGAAATTGTCTTAAAGCGTTGTTGAGTTTGTGGAGAAAGGGCGGGCGGAGGCAACCATTCCACGGTTGAGGAACGGATTCAACAAACAGCGTCAACATACAATCAACAGGGAAAAATCAATGAGCCGAAGGAATAGCGGCACTTATCAACAAATCCACACTTCCTACTACTACTGTTTTATTTATGTATAATAAAAACCGTTAGTATCAGAGAAACCCTCTGATGAAGATTTTCAAAGGTGGAAAAAATGGAAGTAACCTTCAAAAGACAGGCCCTGATTGAAAAGATGTCGGTGGTGATAGGGCTCACTGAAAGCCATTCTCCGAACGAGACTTTAAGACATGTGCTTGTGCGCTGTTCCGCAAAGAGGAAAGAGTGCTTTCTCGCGGCCACGGATCTGGAATCAACCATTGTCAGCCGTTTCGCGCCGGAGGAAAGCCCTTCGGCGGACTTTGAGTTTCTGGTCTCCGGGCAGAAGTTTCTTGATATCGTGAGGCAGATGGATGTTGAAGAAGTCTCAATAAACATCCACAAAAACAACTGGGTGGAGATAACCACCCCGTCGGCAAATTTCAAATTTCCCTGCTCCCCCGCCAAGGACTTTCCCAAGATACCCGCCGCCCCGGCGACGGCAACATTCTCCGTTGCCCCGTCCGCCATCTCCGTTTCCTTGCAGTCTCTCCTCAATTTCGCCGAGGATGAGGCGGTCCGGCGCAACATCAACGGGGTTCTTTTTGAGCGCGCGGGAGACTGTTTGAGGTTTGTCGCCACTGACAGCCACCGGCTTGCCTATTTTCAGAGAAAGGTTGATTTTTCCGGTGATCTTGAAAGTTTTCTGGTAACCAGAAAGGCCGTGGTTGAGATGGCAAAGGTGTTGCGCCTTTCCGACAGGGACGAGGAGCGGGAGGCCACTTTTTCCTCCGGCAACGGCAAGGTGTTTTTCACTGTCGGGGGCACAACCATAATATCAACTCCGGTTGACATGCCGTTTCCGGAATACACGCGCGTTATTCCAGACTTGGCGGCGGCGGATTTCGTGCTTGTCGGACGGACGGGCATGCAGGGAACTGTCAGGCGGGTGGGCATATTCGCGGACGACCCCAAAAAAATTGACTTGAGTTTCGGAGAAAGCGCCGTGTCCGTTTCAAGCGGCAAGACAACAAGCGGCGAGGCCACCGAGACCGTTTCCTACGCCGGAGGCGAACTGAAGGAGGAAGCGCGCATGGATGTTTCTTTCAATCCGGCTTTTCTTACGGATTCCCTCAACTTCCTTGACGGGGATGAGGTTGAGTTTTATCCCGGAGGGGGCAAGGGCCCCTCGGTGATGAAACTCTCCGGGTCGGAAGATTTTATCTGTGTCCTGATGCCGGTTGTCTCCTGAGCCCGTCAAAACCAAGGTTCTGAAAACGGCGGCGGCCTTTCTGCGCCGCGCTTGCGGCGCTTCCGTTTCTCTGTTTTTTCCGCCGTCCTGCCCCGTATGCGGAGGGACTTCCGGCAGCGGGCTTTGCGCGGGGTGCGAGGAGGGTTTTGTCTACCTTCCCGGCGGCGGGGTGTGCGACCTGTGCGGCAACCTTCTGACCGGTGGCGGCGCGGGGGTGGTTTGCGGCGCGTGCCTCTCCGGGAGGGATTTTTCCGTGGCGCGCTCCGTGGTTGTTTTTTCCGGGCCCGCCGCCACCGCCGCCAAGCGTTTCAAGTATGCGGGCGACTTGTCGCTCGCCGGTTTGTTTTCCTCGCTCGTTATTGAAAGGTTTCCGGAGGAATTGCGCGGGTTTGACTTGATGATTCCCGTTCCCCTGCATCCCAGAAGGTTGCGCGAGAGGGAGTTTAATCAGGCCGCCGTTGTCTCTTCGGCTGTCGCCGCCGCAACGGGAAGGAGTCACACTCCCTTCTTAATGGAGAGGATTGTGGACACGACACCGCAGGCGTCTTTCCCCGGAAAGAGGGACAGAAAGAGAAATGTGCGCGGCGCGTTCAGGGTCGCGGCCTCCCGCCGCAGTGAGCTGGAGGGAAGGGACGTGCTTGTTTTTGACGACATATTCACAACCGGCGCGACCATTGAAGAGTGCTCAAAAACCCTCCTGCGCGCCGGGGCGGGGAGGGTCGGAGCCCTGACTGTTTTCAGAACGCCGATTTGACTTTACAAAACCGAACCGCTTATTTTTACCGGAGGACCGCCATGGCTGACATAGTTTTCTACAGTAATCCCCAATCGCGCGGACAGGTGGCCCATTGGATGCTGGAGGAACTGGGAGAGCCCTACGAAACCCGCTGGATGGACTACGGAGGGCCTATGAAAAGCCCGGAGTATCTTTCAGTCAACCCCATGGGCAAAGTGCCGGCAATCCGGCACAAGAGCCGGGATGCCGTGGTAACCGAAACGGCTGCCATCTGCGCCTATCTTGCCATGACATATCCGTCAAAAGGTCTTGTCCCCGCGGTTGACGACCCTGCGCTGGCGGACTTTCACCGCTGGCTGTTTTTTGCCGCCGGGCCTCTGGAAACGGCTCTGACGGCGCGCTCCATGAAGTGGGATGTCAGCCCGGAAAAGTCATCCATGCTGGGGTTTGGCAGTTACCGGGCGACACTGGACGCCATTGAGGGGCATCTTAAGGGCGGGGAGTTTGTCTGCCGCAGCGGGTTTTCCGCGGCGGACGTGTATGTGGGCAGCCAACTGATATGGGGTCTGCGGTTCGGCACGGTGGAGCCCCGGCAAGCGTTCAGGGAATACACCGACCGGCTTGTCCGGCGTGACGCCTACCGGCGGGCGGAACGGCTTTGCGATGAGCGGGCCGCCGTGAGTCGGCAGTGAACGGGAGAATGGCAAAAATGCCGAAAAAAACCGCAACAACCAGGACTTCCGCAAACAGAGGCGGCAAGACCCTTTCCGCTCTCCGCGCCGAGATAGACTCAATAGACTCTTCCATACTCAAATACATAAACAGAAGGGCGCGCGTGGCTTCAAAGATAGCGGACGCAAAAAAAATGCTGTCCAAAAACATCTACGACCCGCTGAGAGAAAAACAGGTGGAGCGCAAGGTCTGCGGGCTCAACAAGGGGCCCCTTTCCGAAGGGAATGTGGCGTCCATTTTCAGAGAGATCATCCGCTCGTGCAGGGCTTTGCAGTCCGAGGGCAAGGTGTCTTATCTGGGCCCCGGAGGGAGTTTTTCGCATCAGGCGGCCTCCGGCATGTTCGGCTCCGGAAGCGAGTTTGTTCCCCGCTCAAGCATAGAGGATGTGTTTGAAAGTGTTCTCACCGGTTCGGTCTCAAGGGGGGTTGTGCCCATTGAAAACTCCACGGAGGGCTCCGTGGCAAGCGTGCTTGAGACGATTGCGGAAGGCAGATTCCTTATAACGGGGGAGACTTATGAGCCTATAAACCACTTCATGCTTTCAAAAACCGGCGGGCTTGACGGCATAGAAAAAGTCGCCTCGCACCCTCAGGCGCTCGGGCAGTGCCGGAGATGGCTGTCCTCAAACCTTCCCGGCGCAAAGCCCGTTGAACTTACCAGCACCGCCGCCGCCGCCGCGCTTGCGGCAAAAGACGGCTCGGTGGGCGCGGTGTCAAGCGCCTACTGCGCCTCCATATACGGCCTCCGGGTCGCGGCGGAAAACATAGAGGACAACCCGCTCAACGCCACGCGCTTTGTCGCGGTGGAAAAAGCCGACGGCTCCGCGCCCGACACCGCCGCCGGAAACAAGGTGTCCATTGCGTTTTCCATAAAAGACCGCCCGGGCGCGCTTCACAAAACGCTTTTCTCGCCGCTTGCCTCCGCAGGCGTGAACCTCACAAGGATAGAGTCCAGACCTTCGGGTAAAAAACCCTGGGAATACAACTTCTTTGTGGATTTTGAGTGCGGCCCCGGGCGGGAGGAAACCGACAGGCTGCTCTCCAAAATAGAGGCAAAAAGCTCTTTCTTCAAAGTGCTCGGTTGCTATGCCTCCGGAGAGTCCGGATGATCCGTCCGAGGGGAATAATAGAAAAACTCCCCGTTTATGTTCCCGGAAAGACTCCCGAACAGATAGAGCGGGAGCTGGGAATACGGGACGCCGTGAAGATGGCGTCAAACGAAAACCCGTTCGGGGCCTCTCCGGCGGCGGTGAGCGCAATAAGGGATTTTGCCCCCCGCGCCCACCTTTACCCGGACGGCGACTGCCGGGCTCTGAAGGAGGCCCTTTCGGCAAAACTGGGGACTGAACCGGAAAACATAGCGGTCGGCAACGGCTCAAACGAGATACTTGAACTTGTGGCAAAAGTGTTTCTCGGCCCGGGAGACGAGGCGCTGTACGGGGCTCACGGATTTGTGGTTTACCCGATAGTAACCGCGCTTTCCGGGGCGAAGGGCGTTGTTTCGCCGATGCCGCTCCTCATGCACGACCTTGACGACTTCGCGGCGCGCATAACCTCCGGAACGAAGGTTGTTTTTCTGGCAAATCCCAACAACCCCACAGGCACGATATTCTCAAAACGGGAGTTTGAGCGTTTTCTCTCACAGGTTCCGGAGAGAGTCGTTGTGGTGGTTGACGAGGCGTATTTTGAGTATGTGGATGATCCGGATTATCCCGACACGCTTTGTTATCAGGCGGAAAGAGAAGGAATCGTAACCGTGAGAACTTTCTCAAAGATATATGGGCTTGCCGGAACCAGAATAGGCTATGCGGTCGCCTCAAAAGAGACGGCGGCGCTCATCAACCGCGCAAAGGAGCCGTTCAATGTCAACTCTCTCGCGCAAACCGCCGCCCTTGCCGCCCTCACCGACACCCGCCACTGCGAGGCCTCCCGCAAGGGCAACCTTGAGGGGCTGAAATACCTGTCCGCCCAGCTTGACCTGATGGGCGTCCCACACACCGATTCAAGGGCGAACTTTATTCTCGCCGATGTGGGAGACGGCGCGCGCGCCCACGAACTGCTTACGGGGCGGGGCATCATAACGCGCCCGGTCTCCGCATACGGCCTTGACCGGCACATCAGGGTTACCGTAGGTACGCGGGAAAGCAACGCCGCTTTTGTTGCCGCGCTGCGCGAAGTCGCCGGGGAGACGGCATGAAAGTCGCGGTCATAGGGCTTGGCAAAATGGGCGCCTCGCTCTGCGCCGACCTGAAGGCGGCGGGCGCACAAATCGCCGGAGCGGACGCCGACCCCCGCGCGGTTGACTACTGCGTTTCTGAAAACCTCGTTGATGAGGGATTTTCCTCACCGGCCGGCATACCGGCGGACACCGGCATATACGTCCTCGCCGTTCCGGTTGAGTTCATGGGGGATGTGACGCGCGAACTCTTTTCATCCCCGCGTCCCGGAGCCGTTGTTACGGACATGGGAAGCGTCAAGGAGTCCGTAATGCGGAGTGTGGGAGACGCCCTGCCCTCAGGTGTCTCTTTTGTTCCCGCCCACCCGATAGCCGGAGACGAGAGGCACGGGGCGCAAAGCGGCGGGCGCGGCATTTTTCAGGGAAAGCCCGTGATAATAACGGGCGGGGAAGGAGACGCCCTTGCCGCCGTTGAGGACATGTGGAAAAAAACGGGAGCCCGAATAGTGCGTATGACCGCCGGTGAGCATGACCGCATATTCGCCTTTCTCAGCCATCTTCCGCATGTGTGCGCATACGCGCTTGCCGCAGCGGCCGCCGAGGCGGGCCGGTCAAACGGGGAGGCGTTTGCGCTTTCCGGCGGCGGGCTTGACGACACCACCAGAATAGCCATGAGCGACCCGGAGATGTGGGCGGGCATACTTGTTGAAAACTCCGCCCATGTGCTCGCCGCCCTGGAGCGGTTCTCCGCCTCGGTGGCCGAGGTGACCGAAGCCGTTCGCGCGGGCGACAAGGGCGCTCTTGCCGAAATCCTTGAGCGCGGGCGCGCCGCAAAGGCGCTTTTCAGAAAAGACCGCCCCGCGCCCCCCCGGCGGTTATAATGGTCCCGCTGTGACGGACAGGGTAAAAAAGACCGATGAGCAGTGGAAACGGTCTCTCAACGAAGAGCAGTTTTCCGTAACGCGCAAAAAGGGAACTGAAAGGCCCTTTACCGGCAAATACAACGACCACAAGGAGAAGGGGAAGTATATGTGCGTCTGTTGCGGGCAGGAGCTTTTCAGTTCCGGGGCGAAGTTTGACTCCGGGACCGGCTGGCCCAGTTTTGACGGGCCCGTGGAGGAGTCAAACGTAAAGACCGAAGCGGATGACTCGCTGGGAATGAGGAGGGTGGAGGTCATGTGCTCAAAGTGCGACGCCCATCTCGGCCATGTGTTTCCCGACGGCCCGCGCGAGACCACCGGAATGAGATACTGCATAAACTCCGCGTCTCTGGATTTCAAAAAGAAATGACGGGAGAGGGAAGCAGGCAATGCCGGGCGGGGGTTTCTGGCGACGGGAGGAATCGAACCTCCGACACAGGCCTTATGAGAGCCCCGCTCTACCTCTGAGCTACGCCGCCTCCTCTGTGCGGGAAGGCGGATTGTAACACATCAGCCCGTCCCTTATCAAATCCCGGCGGCCCGCCCGCCGAACTTGTATCCTATCGCCTTCTGAATGAGCCGCGCCGCGGTTACTTCGGGCGCGCACATGCCGTCTATGGGGCAAAGTTCAACAAAATCCATGCCCACCACCTCGCGCCGGGCAAACACCGCCGAAAGAAGGGCCGTTATCTCCTCCCACCCGAACCCGCCCGGCTCCGGCGTTCCCACCGCCGGCATCAGCGCCGGGTCAAGCCCGTCCGCATCTATGCTTAAGTAAACCCTCTCTCCCAGACTCTCAACCACGCGCGCGACCGCTTCCCCGCCGCCGCCCGCCGTCTCCCGCGCAGGAATAACGGTCAGCCCTTCCCTGCCGCGGGCAAATTCCGCCTCCCCGGAAGACATGCTCCTCGCCCCCGCGACCGTCACGCGGGCTCCCGTCTCAAGGACGCGCCTCATAACGCACGCATGGCTGAACTTTGAGCCCTGATACGAGTCCCTGAGGTCGCAGTGGGCGTCAACGGACAGGACGGACACATCGGGGTGAATCTCCCTCTGGGCGGAAAACGCCCCGAGGGTAACCGAGTGCTCGCCGCCCAGCGTTACAACAAATTTGCCCGCCCGCGCCGCCCTCAGGCATGTTTCCCTGACGGTGCGCGTCATGGACTCCGGGCTTATGTCGCACTCAAGTTCGGGGGCGGTGTGTATTCCGCAGTCCGACGGGCGGAGTTCAAACTCCTCATCGTAAAGCTCAAGGGAGCGCGAGGCCTGTATAATGGCGAGCGGGCCGCGGGAGCACCCCGCGCGGAATGACACCGTTCTCTCGTAGGGAACGGGAATAACCGCAACGGCGGCCTCTTCAAAGCCCGACCCTGCTTCGTCAAGCCCCAGAAAGTTAAGGTTTGAAAACGACACGGCGGTTAAGCGGTTTTTCCCTTCCTCGCCGTCATGCCGAGGCCGGTCAGGTAGGCGCGGGTCGCGCTTTCGCCGCCGCCGCCCATGAACGTCTCAATATCCTGCGGCCCGTCTATGTCCAGACCCATGCCCGGAAGCGTGAGGGAGGAAAAACTTATCCCCGCGTCTGAGGCCATCGCTTTGTGCCTTGAAAAACTTCCCTCTCCAAAACTCGGCCGTATGACGCCGCACGGGCTCATCATAAGCCCGTTGGTTCCCGTTCCGTCCCGCGAGGGAACGATCACCACCCTGCTTTGTCCGTCATCTTTTTCCATAACGGCGTCAAACTCCCGCGCGCTTGCAAGCGGAATGTCTCCCGGAATCACAAGCACCGCCCGCGCTCCCATCTCCGCGCATTTTTTCATTGCGAAATCCACCGATGAGCTTTCCCCGCTCTGCGTCCGCTCCGCAATTATCTCCATTCCCATGCGTCTGCCCATGCTCATCGCCTCGGCTTCGGCGGTTACCAGAAAAACGGCGTCCGCCCGGCGCGCTCCCGACACATTTGCCAGCACATCGCCTAACATGACGCGCGCCAGTTGCTCGCGTTGCGGGGGCGACAGAACCCCACGAAGCCTCTCGTTGGCGCACGAGAACCGCTTTACCGGAACAAGAACCGCTCTCATTGAACAAATGCTACTGAAAAATGGTTTTTTTTCCATATCCGGCGCGGTTTGTTACAATACCCGCCATGTCCGCAGACAACGCATCCCCGCACTATGCGGGGCACAGGGAGCGCATAAGGAAAAAGTTTCTCAAGGAAGGCATAACGCCGTTTTCCGACTACGAGGCGCTGGAGCTGCTGCTGACCTACTCCGTGCCGCGAAGGGACGTAAAACCCGTGGCAAAGCAACTTCTGGGGAAATTCGGCAGTCTTTCCTCCGTCATGGACGCGCCGCCCGAAGATTTGAAAAAAACCGGGGGAGTCTCCGAGCACACCGCCGCTTTCATCCATTTGATAAAAGAGGTCAACTGGCGGTATATGGAGAGCCGGATTGACCCTGCGGACTACCTGACCTCGCCGGAGGCCGTAATACGGTTCTGCAAGGCGCGCATAGGCAGGGAGACGAGGGAGTATCTGGCGGTGGTGTTTGTCAACACAAAAAACCAGTTTCTCGCCCACGAGGTTCTCTCCGGCGGCTCGGTCGGCAGCGTTAATCTGGACATCAGGAATGTTGTGAAAAAGGCGATTGATGTGAAAAAGTGCTCCGGCATCATAGTTTTTCACAACCATCCGAGCGGCCATCCGGGCCCGTCCGACAGCGACAAAAAGATAACCGCCGAACTTGCGCGGATATGCAAGTCGCTTGAGATCCGGCTGGTTGACCACCTGATAGTGTGCTCACACGACCACTACAGTTTTGTTGAGAACGGGTTGCTGGGCTGAAATGTGTTAAAATAAAGTCCGGTTTCCTCAGGAGGAGTTCTTAAAAAAGTGCCCGCCGCAAAAAGAAAAGCGAAGTTTCAGAGAAAGACGACCGAGGTGAAGGTCAATGTTGACCTGACCGTTGACGGCTCAGGCGTTTTTGATATTCAGACGGGAATACCGTTTTTTGACCACATGCTCTGCCAGTTCGCCCGGCACGGCTGCTTTGACCTGAAAATAAAGGCAATGGGCGATACCGAGGTGGACTTTCACCACACCGTTGAGGATGTGGGCATCGCGCTCGGAAGCGCCTTCAAAGACGCCCTCGGCGACAAAAAACGGATAGTCCGCTTCGCGCACTCCTACGTGCCGTTTGAGGAAACGCTTGTTTTCTGCGCGGTTGACATAAGCGGGAGGCCCTGCCTTGTTTTCTCCGCCGACATGCCCAAGTCCAAAGTCGGCGATTTTGACACCGAACTCGCCCGCGAGTTTTTCAAATCGCTTTCCAACAACATGGGGTGCAACATGCACATACGCCTTGAGAGCGGTGAGAACTTGCACCACAACATAGAGGCGATGTTCAAATCCTGCGGACGCGCCCTTGACCTTGCGACCTCGGTTGACGGCCGCTACGCGGACGTGCCCTCAACAAAAGGCGCTCTGTGAGCCTTCCCATGAGCCGCGCCCGCCCACCCCTGACGATTTTTGACTACGGCGGCGGAAACCTGAAAAGCGTTTCAGCCGCATTCGGGCTTCTTGGCTTTGAAACGGAAACAACCTCGCGCCCCTCGGGCATAGCCGCCGCCGAAAGGCTGGTTCTGCCCGGCGTCGGCGCTTTCGGCGACTGCGTCCGCTCGCTCAGAAAAACGGGCGCGGACACCGCCCTCAGGGAGTTCATAGCATCAGGCCGCCCGTATCTGGGAATATGCGTCGGCCTTCAGGTTCTTTTTGACCGGAGCGAGGAAAGCCCCGGCGAGACGGGTCTCGGCGTTTTCAGCGGCGGCGTGGTGAGGTTTAAGCCCTCAGGCGGGCTCAAAGTTCCGCACATGGGCTGGAATCGCCTTGCCCTCCGGGGCGGCTCGCCGCTTTTCAGCGGAATTGAAAACGGAAGCTGGTTTTACTTCGCCCACTCGTTCCACGCATCCGCCGACCGGGGGCCGGTCGCGGCAACGGCCCGCCACGGAACGGAGTTCACCGCCGCGGTGAGCGGCGGCAATGTTTTCGCCTGCCAGTTTCACCCGGAGAAAAGTTCGGACGCGGGGCTGCGCGTAATGAAAAACTTCGCCCTTTTTCAGCCGGAGGGATAAAGGGCGGTGTATGCGCCGTAACTTCTGAATATGCGCCGTATGTAGTTTCTGGTCTCGTCAAACGGCACGGATTCCGTGAACTCGTCCGGCTCAAGGTCTTTCAGCGCCCCCCGTTTCCACCTTCTCGCCCTTGAGAGCCCCGCGTTGTATGCCGCGAGCGCGGCGGGCACATCGCCGCCGAACCTTTTGAGCATCCGCCCCAGATAGCGCGTTCCCAGCCTGATGTTGCGCGCGGGCGCAAACAGGTCTTCGCGCGACTTTATCTCCTCTCCCTCCTCTGCGGCAACCTCCCTTGCGGTCGGCATGATGAGTTGCATGAGGCCGAACGCGTTCGCAACGGAGACAGCGTTGCCCGTAAACCTGCTCTCCTCGCGTATGAGCGAATAAACAAGATTTTCATCAAGCCCGTTGCGGGCGGAATACATTTTCACCTCCCGCTCAAAGCCTCTGGGAAAGGCGAGGCGCAACTGTCCGGGCGGGGGGCTTGTTCCGGCAAGCGCTATGCAGGAATGGAAATCGCCCGCGGCGGAGAGAACCCCGCATGCGGCGTCCGGATGCTCCCGCGCCGCCAGCCGCGCCTCGGCTTTTGCCCAGACATCAAGCCCCGCGCCGAGAAGCAGACGCGCCCGCCTCACGCCCGGATGCTCTTCCCCGCCCTCCATCTCCGTTGCGGCGGGCGCGGGAGGTTTTATTCCCGCCCTCCGTGAAGCGAGGAAAGAGTAATAACTGAAAGGTCCGCGCGCCACATTCTCAAACATCCGCCGCGCCGTCTCCGGGTCTCCTCTTTTCTCAACTATTCTCGCCCTCCAGTATTCAAACTGCCCGCCCAGAAAAGAGTTTTCGTCCCTGCTGTTTTCAGAAAATATCCGCTCCGCTTTTTCATAGTCCCCCGCCCTGTAGTAAGCCCACCCCGCCCGCCACGCCGAGTCTGCGCGAAGGGACGGATAGGAGTCCCTTATGATGGAGTAAACGCTTTCAGCGTCTCCCGTCATGCCGAGTTTGAGCGCCGTTTTCTGCTCTCTTGCAAGCGATTTTCCCGCCTGCGGCGAACCGGGAAACTTTGTGTGAACCGATCTGAACGCCTCCCGCGCGCGGCGGAGTTTTTCCGCTTTCCCCGCCTCGTCTCCCGCCATGCCCGCCATCGCCTCAAGAATGACGCCGACGGTGTGAAGGCCCTCGGCGGAGCGCGTGTTTTCAAGCAACGACAGCGCTTTTTTCAGTCCGGCGGAGTTTTTTCTACCCGTCCTGTATATGCAGACCGCCATTCTCGCGTCTCTGTGCGGCCCCGGCGGCAGGGTTTTGTAAACGGCAAGGGCGGCCTTCCATTTCCTTTTCCTGAACAGCGCGTCCGCCCTGCTCTCAGTGTCCGCCGCAGGGTCTGAAAAACGGCTGAGCGGATATTTTCTCCGCAAACGTTCCCGCATCTCCGCCGCTTCCTCTTTGCGGCCGTTTGTTTCCGCAAGTTGCGCGGCTTTTTTCAGGTGAAAATCCCCCGCCCCCCCGTTTCCGGACTTTACGAGCGTCCGGTAAATTTCCTCCGCCCGCCGCTTTCCGCCCCGTTTTTCAAACGCCGCCGCCGCTCTTTCAAGGGCTTCGGTCTCAAGTGTTTCACTTTCCGCCGCCTGAAGAAACATCTCCGCCGCTCCGTTTTTCCCCGCCGTAAAAAGCGCCTCCCCCCTCACAAAAAACACATAGTGGCTGAGTTCCGGGACTTTGTCCTCAAGACCCTTGAGAAGGGCAAGTGCCTTTTGCGCCCCCGTCCTTTTCTGTGCGGCGCTGCGGGCGAGGGCAAGTTTTTCCGCGCCCTCATACGGCTCGGCTCCCGCCGAAACCGCCGCCAGCAAAAACGCCGCAATAAACAAAGAAAATCTGGTCATAATAGAAAGGGGCGACACGGACAAATTTACTTCCTCACGCAAAACTGTTCAAATTGCGGGCGGTTTATGTAGTATTAACATCCGCAAAACTTGAGAGATGGGGGATAGTATAACGGCAGTACAGCGGTCTCTGGAACCGTCAGTCTGGGTTCGAATCCCAGTCCCCCAGCCACAGCAACGGCAATGTCTTCCGACTACGTAAAAATTTTTGACACCACTCTGAGAGACGGCGAGCAGGCGCCGGGCTGCGGCATGACCGCGCCCGAAAAACTGCGGGTCGCCCGCCAGCTGGAACGTCTGGGCGTTGATGTGATAGAGGCGGGATTTCCCATTTCCTCCGAGGAGGACTTTGTGTCCGTGCGCAATATCGCAAAGGAGGTCCGGGGGTGCGAGATAGCCGCCCTGTGCCGCGCCGCAAAGGGCGACATAGACAGGGGCTGGGAAGCCGTCCGGCATGCGGAAACCCCGCGAATACACACCTTCATAGCCACGTCCGACATACACCTGCGGCACAAACTCAGAAAGACGCGCGAAGAGGTCGCCCAAATCGCGTCCGAATCGGTCGCCTACGCGAAAAAATTTACCTCAAACGTTGAGTTTTCATGTGAGGACGCCACCCGCACGGACATCGGCTATCTGTGCGAGGTTGTCTCGCTCGCGGTCGGCGCCGGGGCGACAACCATCAACATTCCCGACACTGTCGGATACACGGTTCCCGAAGAGTTTTCCGAACTGATAACCCGCATACTGGAAAGGGTGGACGGGCTGGACAAGGTTACGCTCAGCGTCCACTGCCACAACGATTTGGGGCTTGCCGTCTCAAACTCGCTTGCCGCCGTGTCCGCCGGAGCCCGTCAGGTGGAATGCACGGTGAACGGTCTCGGCGAGAGGGCGGGAAACGCCTCCCTTGAGGAGATAGTCATGGCGATAAGGGTTCGCGGCGACAGAAACCCGTGGAGAACGGGGATTGTAACCGAGCGGATATTCCCCGCGAGCAGAATGGTTTCTCAAGTTACCGGCGTTGCCGTTCAGCCGAACAAGGCGGTTGTGGGCGCAAACGCTTTCGCCCACGAGGCGGGCATTCATCAGGCGGGGGTTCTGAGCGACAGAATCACTTACGAGATAATGAAGCCCGAAGATGTGGGCGTTTCGTCAAACTCCATTGTGCTGGGCAAGCATTCGGGAAGGCACGCTTTCAGAGACCGCCTTGAGACCCTCGGATACGACCTTGCGGACGGGCAGTTCGGCGAGGCGTTTGTGAAGTTCAAGGAACTTGCCGACAAGAAAAAGTATGTTTTTGACGAAGACATAGAGGCGCTCATAAGCAGTGAATTTATGGGCTCTTCCGACTATTATGAGTTTGTGAGCGTTGAGTTCACGGGCGGCTCCCGCGAGGCGGCGGGGGCAGAGGTGAAACTTCTTGCGGGCGGCGCGGAGGTATCCGCCTCCGAGCGGGGCGGCGGGCCCGTTGACGCCGCATACCGGGCGATAAAGGCCGCGACCGGAGAGTCTCCGCGCCTTGAAACCTACCGTATATCCTCCATCACGGGCGGCACGGACGCTCAGGGGGAGGTTACCGTCCGCCTCTCCGATGAGGAGGCGGGCGTTTTCTCGCGCGGGCGGGCTTCCGACACCGATATTGTGGTGGCGAGCGCCAAGGCGTTCGTGAACGCGCTCAACCGCCTGAGGTGGCGCAGAGACAGAAAAGAGGAAAGAATCAAAGGAGGAGTTTGATGACCGCAAAAACAGTTTTGCTGGCGCTTGCGCTGGCGGCAGGTTTGGGTTTTGTTCCCGCCGCGGCGGAGGAACGGGGGCTTTATCTCGGAGTACAGACCTCGGCGGGGGCGGTCAAGCCGCGCTATTCCAAGGATGTGGTCAATCACTGCGATGACGGGATTTGCGCGGACATAGCGAACGAGTTACGGAACAGGGCTTTCACCAGTTCCGACTCCAAAAACGGGGGCGCGGGCGGCGCGGGCGTTTTCGCGGGCTACCGGTTGCCTCTGGGCGGCGGGTTTTTTGTGAGCGGCGACATTGAAGCCATGCTTAACTTCGGCGGGGCAAGCGGGCGTCTTCCCGGCGGTTCAGACCCGGCGGTGGAGAGCGGGGGGCGCAACCGCCTCGGCGAGGCGTGGCCCGACAGGTGGTCTTTCAGAAACAAGGCCGCATACGGCGTAACAGTTAAACTCGGCGGTTCTCCCGCCGCTTTTCAGAACACGGTGATATACCTGCTCGGCGGAGCGCGCCTGACAAAAACGGTTTTCGGAATTGACTATTCGGGGTGCGTTGAAGAGGCCGCCGGGCAGGCAACCGCGGAGTGCGACAACCCGTCCGCCGCCGCAAGCGGCTCGTTCAAATACGGCAAGCCCCTAAGGTCATGGATGGCGGGCGCGGGAGCGGAAAGGCAAATACGGTCGGGGCTCGGCGTCCGTCTTGAGGCGAGGTATGCGGGTTATGAAAAACGGAAAAAAAGCGAGTTTGAAGATTCCGCCGTATCCGATGTTTTCAACAGGCTGACAGGCAGCGGGCTGGAGTTTGCGCTCGGCCTTGTGTGGTATCCGTAAGAGGCGG
>JAPOUR010000001.1 GCA_026708565.1 Candidatus Dadabacteria bacterium | reverse complement strand
GCTGGGGACGGCTCTGTTTCCGGGCGCGGGCGAAAAGGCATCGGCGGGAATGTGTGAGCGAGTCTCAGGCACACCCGGCGCATGGACATGCAGCGGCGCGGCAGACCCGACTATGGACACGACCCAATCCCCTTCCGCCACTCATGGCGAGAGGTTTGTGGTAACCACCGAACCCGGTTTCGGTATGAATGTAGCGACAGGCAGAGCCCTCTCTCTGGTTACTGTACCGGGCGGCAGTCTTGATGCCACCATCGGCGGTACTGTTAGCTCCAGAGGCACAGACGCCATCGGAGTGCAGATACTTGATGGCACGGGGCAATTAACTACTCCGGCGGCTCTCAACGCCGCACAGGACGGCATTGACTTAATTACCACCGCCGCCGCCGATAGCATAACCGTCAATGCCACCGGCGCTATCACGGCGGGAAACCGGGGCATCTACATCGGGCATCAGGGCTTGGGCGCGGTGGTAATTAACTCCGGCGGCAATATCAACGCTGTGGATAACGGCATTGATGTGGAAACCACAGGCATAAGCCAGTCCTCGGTAACCATCAACGCCACAGGCGACATAAGAAGCGGAAGTTTGGGCATAAAAGCCGAGCATCTCGGCAGAGGCGAACTGTCAATCTTCCTCGCCCCCAACGCCAACATTATGACAACCGGCGCTTGGGGCATTGACGCCGCCGCCAACACAATCGGTCACACCGGCAATCCTCCGGGCGGCATGAACATTATGGCGATGGGCAACATCAACGCTTCGGGTTCTGCGCAAAGCGGCGGAATTCTCGCCAGACACGACACCAGAGGCGACCTCAATATCACCATCGGCGGAGACATTAACACTACCGGGACTTCCATAGGGCGCGGCGTTGACGCCAGAACGGGGGTGAACTCTTCCGCCCTGAACATTGATGTTACCGGCAACATCACAAGCGCAAGTTTAGGCGGCGTCGCTCTGGATCATAAAGGCACGGGTGATATAACAGTTAATGTTGCCCCGGGCGCATCGGTCAATGCCCCCGCCGCCATGCGAACAGGCATTTTTGCCGGAATCAGCAGAAGCAATGGAAACCTCGGAGATATTGTCGTGGATATTGCGGGAACAGTTAGAGGGGGCGAACACGCCGTCCGCACCGGCGCAAGCAACAGCGCTCTGGTCAGACTGCGCCCGGGCGCAAATATCATAGGCGCTATAACGGCAGCCGGAGACAACACGACATTTGAACTTGCCGCCGCCACCGCGCCGTTCGCCAATACCCCCTCGTTTAACTTGGGACAACTGAGCGGCTTTGACACAGTGCGGAAAACCGGACCCAATACATGGGCAATTGACGGCTCGGTAACTGTTGATGAAAGTTTCTCCCTTGACGATGGCGCTCTGTTTCTTGATGAAGATGCGAGTGTTACCATAAGCGGCAACTATGCCGGCAACGGCGGACGGCTGGTTATGAGCGCCAACTTTGCGACTGGAGGATTCTCAATCCTCAACATCACCAACGAGGTAACCGGCACAACCCCGATTGACCTCATCATCCACGGCAACCCGAATGCGGCGGCGAGGACTCACAATGTCATCAGCTTATTTGGCGCAGATGCGGCAAATGCGGCAAACCATTTCACCGGAAGCGCAGACTCCGGATTCTACGCTTTCAGACTCAACTGCGACTCGGCGGCGGGTGCTTGTGCTTTCATAAGAGACGGCTTCGGCGATGTCGGAAAAGTAATAGAAAGTTACCCCGCAACGCTTGCGCAACTTTCCTCCCTTCCCTCAATGCAACAGCGTCTTGAGGGGCGTGTCTGGCAGGACGAAAAAGGCGTGGGCGTATGGGGACGGGTTGAAGGGTCTGTCGCCTCGTTTGAACCGGGCGTATCCACAGCCAAAAGCGAGTATGACATTCAAGACACACGCATCCGCTTCGGCGCGGACTATCCCTTTGAAGAAGTGAAGGGGCTGACACTCGGAGGCAATGTCTGGTTCGGACTGGCTAACACCGATATCGCGCCCGGAGACGGCGAGATAGAAACCACCGGCTACTCCGTTGCCGCCACCGCCACTATGGAACAGGGCAACTTTTACGCGGACGGGCAGTTTCAATACGCCCTCTTTTCCAGCGACCTGACTTCCTCCCAACTGTCGGTTTCCGGCAGTGACGCAACCGCTTTCAGCGTATCGGGAGAGGCGGGATACCGCTACCCCCTGAGCGGCGTCAATGTTACCCCTCAGGCGCAGGTAATCTGGACTACGGCGGATTTTGACGACTTCCGCAATACACTCGGCACGGAAACCGCCTCTCTTGAAGACGGCGCAGCCCTTACCGGGCGTGTGGGCGTGTTTGTGGACAAGGAGTTAAAGGCGCTTGGAAGCGAAAGCGAATACGGCGACAGTGAGGCGGGCAAAGGCAATGTTTACGCGGGGCTGAACCTGCTCGTCCCTCTGGACGGCGAGACGGCTGTGAGAGTCCGCAGGGGGAGCAGTACTCATACTGACAATTTGACCAGTGAACTTGAATCAATTGCCGGAGATTTGAGTGTGGGCGGTTCGTACACATGGGGCAAAGAGCGCGGAGTTTTCGGCGAAGCCGCCGTTTCTCTGGGTTCGGAGATAATGGAATACCGCGCCAATGTGGGTTTGCGGTTTGGGTTTTGAGCCCTACTTCCCCCGATAAACCGGCTTCCTTTTCGCCGAAACCGCCTCCATACCCTCTTTGAAGTCATCGCTGTCTTGCGCCTTCTGCGCGGCTTTCTTCATTTCTTCCGTCCCTTTTCCTCTTACTCCCTCCGCCCATGAGTTCAGCCCAAGTTTTGCGGCTTCAATGGAAAGCGGCGCTCCGGCGGTGATTTGCCGCGCCGCCGTGTCCGCCGCCTCTTTGAGCGCGGAGCGGGAAACCACTTCGCTTACAAGTCCCGTTTCAAGCGCCTTTGAGGCGGAGAGTGTTTCTGCGGTGAAGAACATCCTTTTTGCGTTGGCGATACCGACCGCGCGGGCGACCCTTGCCAGCCCTGAGAACGGATAGGCAATCCCCAGTTTTGCGGGCGGCATGGAGAATTTGGAATCGTCCGAGCAGATAACAAAATCGCAAGCGAGCGCGAGTTCAAGCCCTCCGCCGTGAACGTGTCCGCAGACCATTGCGATAACGGGTCTGGCAAACTGTTCAATCGCCTCGCAAGCCTCTGCGAGCGGGTGTTTTTTTCCCGTATAATCGCGTGTCATGTCATTTGAGCCGATAAAAGAGAAGTCGTATCCCGAAGAAAACGCCTTCCCCCCTCGCCCCGACAGCACAACGCACCGGACGGCGTCCCCTTCGGATGAGAACCTCCCCAGCGCATCGGCAATTCCGTTAAGAACGGCGGGAGAAAGAGAGTTCATCTTCTCCGGCCTGTTTATCTCAAGCGAAGCCACCCCGTCCGAAACGGAAATAAGCAGTTCGCTGGCAATTTCATGTCGGCGGGGCAATATCAGGTCCTGTGTTTTACCGTAGGAAGGTGTGTTCCGACATAGCCGATATGGACGGTTTTATTACTTGTATCGGGGAGAAAGTAAATGCGGAGATTGGCATTGGCGGAGCTAATCCTTGAGTGAAGACTGAATGTCCGCTTCTCTCTGTCAGAACATATAAACTCGCGCTCTTTGGCAAATTGTTCCATAGTGGGTTGAGACTCAGGAGACCAACTTACTCCCTGCGGAGCAAACGGCCCAGACTTCCAATTCCGCATTGTTTCATTCAACACACTAAAATGGCGGATAATTTCTTGAAAATGCTGTTCACTGCCTTTGAAAGTTTGTAATTGCTTAGACGCTTTCTGACCAATGGATAGCGCGGGAAATAGCGACAACGATTTTGAAAGCAACCCCTCGCCGTCTGATATGGATTTTCTCTCGCTTTTGACAAGAACATCTCTTATGGAAGGCAATTGTTCCCGTGAATACCATGACAGGATTTTCACCGTTTCCGTAGACTCCTTGTCGTTACTGTCAATCTGATACAAAGATGCCTCAACAGCGTCCTGCCTGAATCGCTCATCCCCATCCAGCGAAAGAGCGCCGCAATCCCACAGAAATGCCAAACCGAGACCCAGACACTTCTTGCAGTCAAATTTGAACTCTACAAGACTATTGTCCTGCTCCTTCTCCATGAAATCCTCAATGTAAGGATGCTGAGTGGCGGAGAAAAGAAGCCATTGTCGTTTTTCCTTGTCTACCCCTTTCTTTTCATTAGCCCAATCAGAAATCGTAAAGTCAGGAGCAATGGGGAGTTGGTGGAAGTTTTGAACCGTCCGCAGTTTCCCGCTAAATCCAATCTTCGCCATCTCTAAAGACAGGCACGCAAGATTCTCCATACCCGCACAGGCGCTGTATTTTGAATCGTAACTACCATTGGCGGAAAGTTCATTGAATATCTGATCCATGAAATCATCCTACAGCAATTCTGTCAGGCTGCTTTCCCATTCGTCAAAAAATCCTTCAGGCCATTCATCCAAGCGGCCATTTTTGTCCATTTTTGGCGTGACTATCTTGGTGGACTGGTCCCCCTCATCTCTCTGAAAAAAGTGCAGAGCCACAGATTCCGAATCTATTTCTCCGTTTTTTGCAGAAATCCTGATGCCGTTCAACAGATGGTCGCTATGAGTCTCCACAATGACTTGAACTCCGCTATTCGCCACTCCTGAAAGAAATTTTCCCAGAACGGACTGACCTTTCGGGTGCAAATGTGCCTCAGGATTTTCTATGATTACCAGACCTCCTTTCTTTGAAAGCAAACCGGCAACAAAGATTGGGAGCGCATAGGTAAGGCCGAATCCCACATTAGTGGGGCGGTAATAACGACTGGTGATGCGGTCACGAACGAAAGAAAACTGGAGGCTTACCCTGTCCATATCCTTGTGGTTGTTAAGGTGTATTCTGGCGGATTGGCCAATCTCTGACAGCCATGCCTCAACTTGCGCCCTCAATTCATATATAGATTCATCGGGATGAATCCGCGAGTCATTCTCAACACTATCCCGTTCAGCATTAGCTAACAGCCATGCGCAATACTCGCCGCTGTTTCCTATTGCATTGATTCTTTTCTCCCCGCCTCCAAGATTAGATGACAGGAAAGACAACCGCGGACCGATTCTTTCAGCTCCAAGATAATAGAAACTTTCCCCTAAAAGACTATCGCTTGTATCCAAAGGCTTGCCGGAGAGGCTTTCAATCCATTTTTCCCCATCCGGACAACTGAAACGGTATTCTTTCTCGCTCCCGTCTCCACCTATGGCAAGAATGATGTCTTCCCCTTTTTCTTCAGCCTTCTCATGCAACACATCTTCCGTATAGCCAAAGTTGACAAGAGGCCCGTTCAAATTTGCTCTGGCGTGATTGTCGCCGGACAACTGAAACCCCCATTGTCGCAAAAACAACAGGATTTGTATAAAAGTGCTCTTGCCCATGCCGTTTATACCGGAAAGCACTGTCAGCGGCTTTAGGGAAACAGATTCATCCCTGAAGCACTTGAAGTTTTTGATGCGCATGGAGTCAATCATTGATTGTCTCTTGAATGATTTCGGCTATCCGGTTGAAGCGGTAGCGGACATTCTTTTTTGATCCGGTCCCGTATGAAACGGAGGATTCAAAGGTTTTGTCGGAATCCATCAAATTCTTGAATTTATCCACCAGTACATCACGTTTTTCCATAAGGGTCTGTCGCTCGTCATCGCTCAGCCTCCCTATGTTCACACTCCACGCCTCAAACAGCGCCTTGTTCACAGGGTGACGATGTTCAACACCTTCGTATTGTTTACGAAAAGCCCTGTCCCCGAAAACTGAACAGGCACACTCCATTGTCTTTTTGAACAACTCTTCATAGCCTTTTAACTTGAGGTCGTCCATCTCGTTCAATTTGGACATGGTATTGTTGAGAAACAGGTCAAAGTTATCTTCCTCGTAGTCATCCGGAGAATGCAAGGTAAAGGCGAGAAATCGCAACGCACACTCACGGTCATCCATTCGTATGGGAGATACCCCTCGGGCCGTGGCTCTCTTAAATTCGTTACTGACCATACGGGGCAGGAGTTTCGTGACCTTTCCCTGATTAAGAGCATGGCGAATCTCCTGTAAACTCAACGGTTCGCCTCCGGTATTGATTCGGCGGAATATATCAAACTTCACCTTTGGCGGCGTTTGGGGCTGGATTAGATACAGCACAATGTCTGTTTCCTCTATACGGCGCTGCAAACTGCGGGGGAGTTCACTGAATGTTTCCCCATCATACTCGGTTAAAAACTCCAATCCGGTCAAGGACAACGACCCGTCCACAACAAACTCCTTGATTGCGGTAAGACGTTGCAGTCCGTCCACCACCAGCCACTTGCTGTCATCGCTCGCATCCATGTAAAAAGCGGGCAACGGAATCCTAATCAGCATAGATTCTATCAGTCGGCTCTTTGCCTCATTTTTCCATACGGCCTGACGCTGAAAGTCCGGACTGAGATCAATCTCATCGTTTTTGATCCGCTTGATGAGAGCGTCCATCTGCGCGTTTTTCGTCTCAACTCTGATTTTGGTAGGGTCAAACGGTTCTGTTATGTTGACCTGACCGCTACTCGTGTCATCTCCGTCAAGGCGAATCTCTTGCTCGTCAACTAATACTTGCGGGTGACCTGTCACAGCAAAACCTCCTGTAAATCTGTTTTCAGCCATCTCTTGGTCTTTTCAGACCAACAAATCTCTGTAAGGCAAATTATAACCCTTTTCTTCCGACTTTGGCGAGATACTGTTGATACCGGTCTTGTGAGCAAAGCGGTTTCCCGCCCTATAAGGCTCTCCGAGGCGATGGCCTGTGAGTTGGCGTCCGTTGCCTGACACTGTGCAAAAACCTGCAATTCCGTGTAGAGTTAAACAGTTCTTGTCATGCCCATTTACGAGTACGAATGTGAACAGTGCGCGGGAAAGTTTAACGGCGACATCTCCGCCCTCGTCCGCCGTCTTACCAAAAAAAACGCCTCGGCAATCTCAAAAGGCAATCCGGGGTTTCTCTACATTGAGGTTACAAAAGAAAAAGACGGGGCGCCGGTTTTCTCAGTCGGCGAAAAGACCCGCTCGCGGGCGGCGCGAAGGTTTCGCTATACGCTTGACGGCGGAAACATACTGTATCTTGAACTGAAAGATTTCAGATTCAGCGAGATTGTGGAAGTCGGCGGACCCGCGCCGCCCTGCCCGTCCTGCGGGAGCAAAAAGGCGATAAGGGTGTTTTCAACCTTCAAGGCGATCTTTGACAAGAGAGACCGCGAGCCGGGTCCCGGAGACGATATCGGATGGCACAAAGACTACAAAATCCAGAAAGACGAGGAACAGCAAAACTGGGTCGGGCAGGACAACCTGAACCAGTATTTCAAGCAGTAGGCGACAGCGACAATGCCCCTCTTTGAATACGAATGCGCCCCGTGCAAAAACGCCGTTGAAAAGGCGGTGAAACGGCTGATGAAAGACAAAAAAGCGGCGGGGGCGGTTGTGAAGGAAACCGCCGCCGTCAACAGCGTGCAGATTATAAACCTGAAAAGCGGGAAGATAGAGGCGGGCGCGGGCAAGCCCAAAGAAGGCGGGCTTGACATCGCCCGCTACTCCGAAGACGGCTCGGTTCTGCTCATTATGAACACAACGGCTTTCAGGTTTTCGGAACTCATCTATGAGGAGGGGGACGAAAAAAAGGTCAAATGCCCCTCGTGCGGCTCTAAAAAAGCGGACAAAGTGGTCTCCTCTTTCTCTTTCACAAGCGACCTTTCAACCGACATGCCCAAGCCCGACCTCAGCAATCTGCCCCCCGAAGTCCGCAGCAAAGTGCAACTCACCGGCTATGTGGAGGAAAAAGACAGGCCCAAGAAAAACAGGTAATTGTCCGGTTGGCGTATTGTCTCCGGAGCAATTCTGTATTAGTATTGCTTGACTGTTTTTGACGACAGGAAGATTTCTCCCGTGACACACAAGGAAGTCACCCCATGAAGATGGAAGACGTTTTTCACGGACCGAACTCGGCCGTGATAGCGGAACTCTACGACCGCTACACAAGCGACCCCTCGGCGGTTGAGCCGGAAGTGCGGGCGTTTTTTGAGGCGTGGAAGCCCTACGGCAACGGCGCGGCGGAAAACGGCGCTCCCGCCCCCTCCCCGTCCGGCGCGGGGCGGACGGCGCAGGACGCCGAAAGCACGGTTGCGGTTACAAACCTCGCCCAGGCCATACGGCTGAACGGACACCTTGCCGCCAAAATAGACCCGCTCGGAAACCCGCCCGCCGGAGACAGCCTTCTCTCCCTTGAGTTTCACGGGCTAACCGAAGGGCGGATCTCATCCCTCCCCCCGTCCATAGTGAAAAGCCCCGCCGCCGAAGGTTGCGCAAACGCCGCCGAAGCGATAGACAGACTGCGGCGGGTTTACTGCTCGTTTTCGGGCTACGATTTTCAGCACATTTACTACTCCGGAGAGCGGCTGTGGATGATGAACGCGGTGGAATCGGGAAAGTTCAGGTCTCCCGCCCTGCCCGTGAATCTCAGGTCTGTTCTGGAGCAACTGTCTGCGGTTGAGGCGCTGGAGAGGTTTCTGCACAAGGTTTTTCCGGGCAAGTTCCGCTTCTCCATTGAAGGGGTGGACATGCTTGTTCCCATGCTTAATGAGTTCACCTTTCTTGCGTCCGAAGCGGGGGTTTACCACATAACGCTCGGAATGGCGCACAGGGGGCGGCTGAACGTTATGCACAATGTTATGGACAAACCCTGTGAGCAGTCTCTTTTGAAGTTCAAAGACCCCGTGTATGAGAGAGATTTCAGGGATGACATGGGCTGGACGGGGGATGTCAAATACCACGAGGGGGCGGTCAAGCCGCTTCAGATGAACGGCAGCGGAAGCGGCGCGGATGGAGTGCTGGAAATAGTGCTTGCGCCCAACCCCAGCCATCTTGAGTCCGTCAATCCGGTCATTCAGGGAATGGCGCGGGGGGCGGGAACGGATTCCTCCTCGGCGGGCGAGCCGAAATTTGACCCGATGTATTCCATTCCCGTGGTTGTTCACGGAGACGCCGCCTTCCCCGGACAGGGAATAAACGCCGAGACGCTCAACATGTCTCTGATACCCGGATACGGCACGGGCGGAACGCTCCACATCATCACCAACAATCAACTGGGCTACACAACCCTGCCCGCAGACGGGCGCAGCACGCTTTATTCAAGCGATGTGGTAAAGGGCTTTGAAGTTCCCGTCATACACGTAAACGCGGACGAGCCGGAGGCGTGCATTGAAGCCGTCCGCATCGCCTTTGCCTACATGCGGGAGTTCCGCAAGGATTTCCTCATAGACTTGGTGGGATACCGCCGCCACGGGCACAACGAGGGAGACGAGCCCGCTTTCACTCAGCCGCTTCTCTACAAAAATGTGAGAAACCACCCGACCGTCCGCGAGAAACTCGCCGCCCGCTGCGCCTCAGAGGGGGTTGTTGAGGAAAGCGGGGCGCGGGAGATGTTTGACGAGCGGATGGAGCGGCTGACGGAAATTTACGAATCACTGCCGGACGCAACGGAAGACTCTGAAAGGGGGCTTATAGTCGTGCCGGAAAAAAGAGCGGCGGCAAACGCCAAGACGGCTTTTCCGGCGGCAAAACTGAGGGAGATAAACGACGCCCTTCTCACCCTGCCCGAAGGGTTTTCAATGAATAGCAAAATCCTGAAATCCCGCGAGAAAAGGCGCGATGCGCTCAAAAATCCCAAAGCCCTTTCAATTGACTGGGCGATGGGAGAGGAACTTTCCTACGCCTCCATACTTGCGGACGGAGTGCCGATAAGGTTCACCGGGCAGGACTGCCAGAGGGGAACGTTCAGCCACAGGCACGCCGTGTGGCACGATGAGGTTACGGGGCGGCAGTATGCGCCGCTTCAGGAAATCCCTCAGGCAAAGGCGGGGTTTGAAATCATCAACAGCCCGCTCACCGAAAACGCGTGCATAGGGTTTGAATACGGCTACAGCATTCAGAAGCCCGAAACGCTTGTGATCTGGGAGGCACAATACGGAGACTTCATCAACGGGGCGCAGCCGCTCATAGACGAATACATGGTTTCGGGGCGTTCAAAGTGGGGGCAGCATCCGTCTCTTGTTCTGCTTCTGCCTCACGCCTACGAGGGGCAGGGTCCCGACCATTCCAGCGGGCGGCTTGAGAGGTTTCTGAACATGGCGGCGGAGAAAAATATCAGGGTGGTGAACTGCACAAGTTCGGCGCAGTTTTTCCATGTGATGAGAAGACAGGCGGCGGTGCTCAAAACAGACCCCCTGCCGCTTGTGATAATGACGCCGAAGGGGCTGCTCAGAAATCCGCTGGTGTCGTCATCGCTCAATCAGTTGTCGTCCGGGGGGTTTATGCCCGTTATAGACGACCCCGTAAAAGCGGCGGGCGCAAAGAAGGTGGAAAGGGTTATACTGTGCAGCGGCAAGGTGGCGGTGGATATGGAAATGTCTGACTTGAGAAAGAGCAGCCCGAAGGTGGCGGTCATACGGGTTGAGCAGCTTTACTACCCGCCGGTTGAAGAGATTGAGGCGGCGG
Source organism: Candidatus Dadabacteria bacterium (assembly GCA_026708565.1). Taxonomy (NCBI): domain Bacteria; kingdom Pseudomonadati; phylum Thermodesulfobacteriota; class Candidatus Dadabacteria; species Candidatus Dadabacteria bacterium. Next base: position 23,233 of record JAPOUR010000001.1, on the reverse strand, counting down.
TGGGCAGGTACGCAAAGGCGAAGGAAATAGTGTGGCTTCAGGAAGAGCCGGTAAACATGGGAGCGTGGGACTTTATCAATCCGATATTGCGCCGTATTGCGCGGGCGCGGAAACTGCCCCTTCATCTGATTGCGAGAAAGCGCAATTCAAGCCCGGCGGAGGGTTCTCTGTCAATGCACAAGGTAAATCAGGCTATACTTGTTGAGCAGGCGTTCAGCGGGGGCGATGTTCCGAACCTTGAAAAGAGCGGCGTGCTTTTGGAAAGGGATGTATAATAGCCCGCAGACTGGAGGAAAATTATGGCTACTCAAATAGTTGTTCCCGACCTTGGAGACTCCGTTCTGGAAGCGACGGTAATCAAGTGGCTCAAGCAGCCGGGCGACGCCGTGCGGACGGGGGAGACCGTTGTTGAACTGGAGACCGAAAAGGCGAACTTTGAAGTGCCCGCAACGGCAAGCGGGGTTATCTCCGGCATAGGAAAAACCGAAGGGGACGAGGTGAAAGTGGGCGACTCTCTCGGAGAGATAGACGAGTCCGGCAAACCCGCCGCGCCCGCCGCCGCCAAGTCCGATGATACGCCGAAAGAGAAAAAGGAAGAGCCGCCCGCCGCCGCAGAGCCGCAGGAAGCCGCGCCGCCCGTGAAAACGGATTCCGGAGCACGCTCCACGCCGGTTGCCAGAAATGTAGCCAGAAACGAGAACATAGACCTGTCTCAGGTAAAACCGGCGGAGGGAAGCCGCATAACCAGAGACGATGTTGAAAAAGCCGCCGCAAGGGGGCAAAGCCCCGCCGCGCCAGCCGCCCCCGCCGCCGGAAGCGACATATTCCCCTCTCTTTCCGCTTTGAGCCGGAGGGAGGAAAGGGTGAAGATGACGGCGCGGCGCAAAACCATAGCGCGGCGCATGCTTGAGGCGCAGAGGGAGGCGGCGATTCTGTCAACCTTTAACGAGGTGGACATGAGCGCGGTTATCAATCTCCGCAAAAAGCGCAAGGACAGTTTCAAGGAAAAACACGGCGTTTCGCTCGGTATGTCGTCTTTCTTCATCAAGGCGGCGGTGGGGGCGCTCAAGGCGTTTCCTCAGGTTAACTCCGAGATTCAGGGAGACGAAATCATCTATAAACGTTTCTACGACATAGGGGTTGCCATAGGGGCTTCAACGGGCCTTGTGGTTCCCGTGGTGCGCGAGGCGGACGGCAAGAGTTTTGCCGAGATAGAGAAAGAGGTCAGGCAGTTTGCCGAAAAGGCGGAAGAGGGCAAACTGAAAATAGAGGATTTGGCGGGTGGGTCATTCTCCATAACCAACGGGGGCGTGTTCGGCTCTATGCTCAGCACGCCGATACTGAACCCGCCGCAAGTCGGAATACTGGGGCTTCACGCCATAAAGGAGCGTCCGGTTGTTGTTGACGGCGAGGTTGTTATACGCCCCGTGATGTATGTCGCCCTGAGTTACGACCACAGAGTTGTTGACGGACGGGAGGCGGTGCAGTTTCTCGTGCGTCTGAAAGAGTTGGTGGAAGACCCTCAATCACTCCTGATTGACGGTTGAGCCGTTAACCGCTTCAAGAGCCATCTCCTTTAGAACGGGGCTGTTTTTCAATTCCGGGTCGTTTTTAAGCATCTCTTTTGCGCTGTTGTGCGCCAGAGGCAGAACTTCAGAATCCATTACAAGGTCGGCAAAGCGGAAATTCGCCGCGCCGGACTGTTTTGTTCCCAGAAACTCGCCGGGACCCCTCATCCGGAGGTCGGTTTCCGCTATGGAAAATCCGTCCGGGGTTTCGGCAAGCACATCCAGCCGCCGCGCCCCTTCGTCCGAGATGCCGGAAGATTTCAAAAGTATGCAGCGGGACTGCCGGCTTCCGCGCCCCACCCTGCCGCGCAACTGGTGCAACTGGGAAATACCGAACCTGTCGGCGTTGTCTATCACGATGAGCGCGGCGTTGGGAACGTCCACTCCCACCTCAACAACCGTTGTGGACACAAGCACATCCACCGAGCCGTTTTGAAACTCATTCATCACCCGGTCTTTTTCTTCGGGCGGCATCCTCCCGTGAAGAACCGAAACCCGCGCTCCGGGCAGGTCTTTTCTCAAACCGGACGCCGCCTCAAAAACCCCGGACGCATCCTCGTCCCCTTCGGAATCGGCGTCTATCAGCGGGCATATAAAGTAGCACTGCCCGCCCTGTTCCGTCTCGCTTTTAATTGCGTCCAGCATCCCGCGCCGGTCTCGCGGAGACTTTCCCGTTACGGAGGTCTCCACCGGCTTTCTTCCGCCCGGAAGCCCTTTGATTGACACAACCTCAAGGTCTCCGTAAACCGTCATCGCAAGGGAGCGGGGAATGGGCGTTGCCGTCATTACCAGTATGTCGGGGGAGAGACCTTTGCTTGTGAGTTTTTCGCGCTGGGCGACGCCGAATTTATGCTGTTCGTCCACCACCGCCAGCCCCAGCCGTTTGAATTTGACCCTGTCGTATATCAGGGCGTGCGTCCCCACGACTATGCCCGCCCCGCCGCTTGCCGCGCTCTCAAAATCCGCGCCCGAATCGCCGCCTTTCAGCACGGCTACTTTAATTCCCATCCCCTTTGTATGGCGCATTATGAGGCGGGCGTGCTGCTCGGCGAGAACCTGAGTGGGAGCCATAAGAGCCGCCTGATAGCCGGAATCAAGCGCCTTCATTATCGCCTGAAGCGCGACAACGGTTTTGCCGCTTCCCACATCGCCCTGAAGAAGCACATTCATCCGGTCGGGGCTTTCCATCCGCTCCCGTATCAGGGAAACGGCTTCTTTTTGCGAGGCGGTAAGTTCAAACGGGGTGGCGCGGGCGAAACGCTCGCACATGCCGCCGTCTGAGCCGAACTCTATGCCTCCGGCGGCGGAGCGGGTGTTTTTGCGCATTTCAATGGCGAGGCGCAGAAGAAGAAACTCAAAAAACGCCACTGTGCGCGGGGCGGGGAGGGCTCTGTCCCGTCCGCCCGCCTCCCACGCGCCCCGCGAAAAATCGGGGCAGCCTTCCGCGCCGCCGGGAAAGTGCATCTCCGCCACCGCGTCCGGAAGGGGAACAAGCCCGTCCGCGCAGCCTTCCGGCATTATGCCGTCAAGCAGTCCGGTCTGCTCCGAGACGGTTTTCATAACAGACCTCAGCCGCCGCTGTCCGAGCCCCTCGGTCAGCGGATACACCGGAACTATGCGGTCTATGTGGATGCTTCCCTCCGCCTCGTCCTCCCTGCCGAGAACCTCCACGCGGTCGGCGGCGGGGTGGAGTATCTGCAAAGTCCCCCTGCGCGGGTCAACGCCCACCTCCCCGCTCACTATCACAAGTTTTCCCGTCCCGTATTTCCCCCTCATATACCTGTCGTCAAAGTGAAACCACACAAGGTCAAGCGAGCCGCCGCCCTCCTTGAGCGTTACGCGGTACTGCGCCCCGCGCCCGCCGCGTGTTCTTCCGGCGAAATCAATCCTGCCCCGTACCGTCTGCCACACATTGGGCTCGGCTTGGAAAACCGGCTTGATGTTGCGCCTGTCCTCGTATCTGAAAGGGAAATACAGAAGCGCGTCCCGGACTGTGAACACGCTTTTTTTTGCGAGAAAAGACGCAAAGGCGGGACCCACCCCCCTGAGGCGGTCAACCGGACTGTCAAGGGCGGGCGGGCTTCCGGCGGCGGGGGCGGGCGCGGAGGCCGTCTTAAACTTTGACAAAACGGCGTTTATGCGCCCGGCGGAGGCGGACAGAACCCCCGCCTTTTCCGTGTCGCCAAGCCCGTCAAAGCCCCTGAACATCTCCCTCACCGCCCTCAATTCCGCAAGTTCGCCTTCGGGGGCGAATGAGATTACTTTGCGGAAAACCGGCTCCAGTTTGCTTTCAAAATTGCGAAACCTGTCCAGATAACGCGAATCGTTTTTCAGGGCGTTGGAGATGCCCCGTTCAAGATTTTTCAGTGTGCTGACAAAAACGTTCCTATCAGCCGTTTTTGCCTTGCTTGCGGGAATCTGACCTCTTCCTGTCAATACGCTTGATTGAGCCGTCTTCCAGACGCTCAAAGTTGGACGCATTCTTGCACTTGGGATAGCCCGAACAGGCAAGAAACTCCGCGCCGTCTTTTCTGCGTTTCCTTATCAGCATGGGCTTGCCGCACTTGTCGCACTCCATGCCCGCCTCTTCCGGCGCTTCGGTCTGCTTGGGAACGATTTTGCCGCCGTCTCTTTCAAAATCGGACGCGTTTTTGCACTTGGGGTAGCCCGAACAGGCGAGAAACTCCGCGCCGTCGCTCCGGCGTTTCTTTATCACCATCGGCTCGCCGCACTTGTCGCAGTTTATGCCGGTCTCCTCCGGCTCTTCGGTTTGCTTGAGCGTTATTTTGTCTCCGTCCCTTTCAAAGTCGGATGCGTTTTTGCACTCCGGGTAGCCAGAGCAGGAGAGAAACTCGCCGCCGAGCCGCCGCCGTTTCACAACCATGGACTTGCCGCATTTGTCGCAGTTTATGTCGGTCGTTTCCACTTCGTTTGCGGAATTCTCCGCCGTCTCAACCCGTTTTTTCAAGCCGGAGTCTTCGTCAAGGTAAAAGTCGTTCAAAATCCCGTCCCATTTTTCGTTGCCCTGTTCAACCTTGTCCAGCCTCTCCTCCACTCTGGCGGTGAACTTCTCATCCATAATATCAGGGAAATCCCTGACAAGGTAGTCATTGACGGCAACGCCCAGCCGGGTGGGGCTGAGGGCTTTGTTTTCCTTAACCACATACTCCCTGTCCTGTATTGTGGAGATGATTGAGGCGTAGGTTGACGGGCGGCCTATGCCTTTGCTCTCAAGGTCTTTAACCAGAGACGCCTCGTTGTATCTGGCGGGGGGCTTTGTGAAGTGCTGGGTGGGCAGGGTTTCCTCGCATTCAAGGCTGTCGCCTTCGGAGAGGGCGGGGAGCAGCTCCGTGTCGCCTGATCTTTTCGCCGGGGGACTTGCCGCCCTCCATCCGGCAAACATCTCAACCGTTCCGGCGGCGCGGAAAACCGCCTCGCCCGCCGTTATGTCCGCGGTTGTCTTTTGGTCAACGGCGGCGGACATCTGGCTTGCCGCGAAACGTTTCCATATTAATTCGTAAAGACGCGCCTGGTCTCTTTCAAGAAACTTTGCCATTTCCTCAGGGGTTCTCTCTATTGAGGTTGCCCTGATTGCCTCGTGCGCGTCCTGAGCGCCCTTGCCGACTTTTGCGACATTGGGCTTTTCGGGGACAAAATCCGCGCCGTATCTGTCTGCGATAAAACTCCGCGCCTCGGCGATGGCGCGTTCCGACAGGCGGACGGAATCGGTTCTCATGTAGGTTATCAGCCCCACGGGACCCTCCGAGCCAATCTCAATGCCCTCGTAGAGGCGCTGGGCGAGATTCATTGTTTTCTTCACGGAAAAGCCCAGCCGGGTTGAGGCTTCGCGCTGCAAAGTGCTGGTTATAAACGGCGCGGGCGGTTTCATGTTCAGTTTTTTGCTGTCAACGGAGGAGACGGCAAACCGCTCTCCCTCAACCGCCCGCACTATTTCAAGGGCTTTGCTTTCGTCCGGTATTTCGTCTTCCGAACCTTTGAAACTGCGGAGATGGGCGCTGAAAACCTCGCCTTCCGCCGTCCGCAGACGCGCCTCTATCTTCCAGTATTCAACGGGGTTGAACGCCTCTATTTCGCGCTCTCTTTTTACGACAAGACCCAGCGCGATGCTCTGAACTCTTCCCGCGCTGAGGTTGCCCCCGATTTTTTTCCACAGGAGCGGGCTCACTTTGTAGCCGACTATTCTGTCAAGTATGCGCCGCGCCTGCTGGGCTTCAAACTTGGCTTGATTGATCTGTTCGGTGTCTTTGAAGGTTTCAAGAACGCCCTCTTTTGTTATTTCGCGCACAAGCACCCGGCGGGCGCGGTCGCCCAGTTTCAGTTGCTGCGAAATGTGCCATGCGATTGCTTCGCCTTCTCTGTCGGGGTCTGTGGCGAGATATACGGTGTCTTTTCCTTTCGCCGATTTGCGGAGGGCCGCAATAACCTTGCTTTTGCCCTTGATGACCTCGTAATCCGGTTTGAACCCGTTTTCAAGGTCAACGCCCAGCCTGCCGTGCGTCTTGTCCGAAAGGTCAACCACATGCCCTACGGACGCCTCCACCTCGTAATCACTGCCGAGGTAGCGCCTTATCGTCTTCGCCTTCGCGGGCGACTCAACTATTACAAGGGATTTAGCCATTTGAATTACACCTCCGGTATCTTGACCCGGCTTGCCCACTCTCTGTTTTCAACATACCAGTCAACGCAGGATTTTATGCCCTCTTCAATGCCCACCTGCGGCTTCCAGCCCAGAACCTTTTCCGCCTTTGATATGTTCGCCTTTGTGTCAAGCGGGTCGGCGGGGTGCATCGGCTCATTTCTGATAATTGCCTTCTTTCCAAGCCCGCCCTCTATCAGGGCGATAACGTCTTTGAGACGGGCGGACGCGCCGCCCGCTATGTTTATCGCCTCAAAACCCGTCTCCTTCAGGGAAAGCACTGTGGCGCGGGCGGCGTCATCAACAAAAGTAAAGTCCCGGCTCTGCGTCCCGTCTCCGAAAACCACTATCTCCTCCCCCTCCGCCACGGCACGCACAAACCGGAATATGCTCATATCCGGCCTTCCGGCGGGGCCGTAAACGGTGAAATACCTGAGCGCGGTTACGTCCGTCCCGAAGATCTTGTGGTATGAGTGGCATATGCCCTCCCCGGCGAATTTGGACGCGGCATAGGGTGAAAGCGGCTTGTCCGTTGGGCTGTCCTCGGCGGACGACCCGTCTCCGCTTTCCCCGTAAACGCTTGAAGACGATATGAAAACAAACTTCTTTATCCCGCCGACCCGGCACACCTCAAGCAGGTTGATAGTGCCAAGCACATTTGTTCTGTAAAACTCAAGAGGCATCTCGGCGCTAAGTCTCACGCCCGCATGAGCGGCGAGGTTTATAACCGCCGAGGGAGAGAAAGACCCCTCCAGACCGCTGAAAAATTCCTCCGTCCGCGCCGCGTCCGAGATGTCCGCCTTGCGGAACAGAAATCCTTCGCGATTCCGGAGCTCCTCAAGACGCTTCTCTTTAAGCGCAGGGTCGTAGGAGAGGCCGTTCATGTCATCCATTCCGGCAACCCTGTCGCCCCGGTCAAGAAGCATTCCGCACACACGCGCCCCGATAAAACCCGCGCAACCAGTTACAACAACATCCATATCGCCCGTAATATAACCTATAGCCGCCTACAAAGGCTCTCCGGCGCAGAAGTAGCGAAACCCCATCTTCTCCATCTCCCCGCGCGGATAGATATTCCTGCCGTCAAATATAACGGGGCTCTTCATGACCGCGCGAACCCTTTCAAAATCCGGCTGCCTGTATTGACTCCACTCCGTGCTCACAAACAGCGCGTCCGCGCCCTCGCACGCCTCATAGGGGGTTTTCACCCTCACTATTGCCGGAGGTATGGAATCCGCCGCCGCGCCGTCAAACGCCACTGGGTCATGGGCGCGAACATTTGCGCCTTCGCTCATTAACTCCTCCATTATGTAGATCGCGGGAGACTCTCTTATGTCATCGGTGTTGGGCTTGAACGAAACGCCCCAGAAGGCGAAAGTAACCCCGGCAAGCCCGTCCGGAAAGGCGCTCCTTATCTTGCCGAGAAAAACCCCGCGCTGAGACATGTTGACCGCGTCCGTGGCGGAGCAGACCTTCATATCAACGCCGAAACCCCCAGCGGTGTCAATGACAGCCCTCACATCCTTGGGCAGGCACGAGCCGCCGTAGCCCACTCCGGGATAAAGAAACTTGTCTCCTATTCTTTCGTCAGCCGCCATAACGGAGCGCACCTCCGATATGCTCGCCCCCATCTTTTCGCAAAAGCCCGCCATCTCGTTCATAAAGGATATGCGCGTCGCAAGCATGGCGTTTGAGGCGTATTTGGAAACCTCGGATGAGCGTATGGATATGGATATCAGCCGCTCCCCGCGCCTCATGTACGGGGAATAAAGCGACCGCAGCATTGCCTCCGCGCGGGGGCTGTCCGTCCCGATGACCACCCTGTCGGGACTCAAAAAGTCGGCAACCGCCGAGCCCTCCTTGAGAAATTCGGGATTGGACGCCACATCAAAATCACGCGCTCCGCAACCGGCCATTATCTCCCTCACCCTTCCGGTTGTTCCGGGGGGAACGGTGCTCTTTGTTACTATCAGTTTGTAGTCATCGCCCCGGCACAGGCCGCCCGTCTGCTCCGCCACGGCAAAGACATGGCTCAAGTCCGGCGAGCCGTTTTCCGTCTGCGGTGTCCCCACCGCTATAAAGATGATGTCGGAAGACACAATGGCGTCCTCCGGGCTGTCGGTGAACAAAAGCCGCCCGTCTGAGGTGTTTTTCCTCACAAGTTCCGTCAGGTTGGGCTCGTGGAAAGGCACAACGCCGCCGCGCAGGGATTCTATCTTGCCCCGGTCTATGTCGGCGCATATAACGGTGTTGCCGCTGTTGGCAAAACACGCGCCCGTAACCAGACCCACATACCCCGTTCCTATGATTCCTACTTTCAAGGGAGACCTGATTTTATACTCAAATGTTCCGCCCGCAAAAACCGCGTCCCTACCGGGGCGGGAAACTGTATCTCCTGCCCGCAAACTCAACCACGAACCCGCCGCCGCTTTGCGGCGCGGCGGCGTCCGCTATGGCGTAGTATGCGGGGCTCAGAAAACGCGCCCTGAACTCGCCGCCTTTTATCAGGGCGTAGGGAACATTGTCCGTGCCAACGCTCAAGATGCTGCCCTCGGTCAGCAGTTCGCTGGTCTCATCGTTTATGCCGACTTTTATGCCCTCGCCGGTCAACTCTGCGGACACTATCACAAAGGGCGTGTCCTCAACCTCAACCGGAATGACGACCCCGCCCTCGGCAACCTCAAAGCCGCCGCCCGCGGATTTGCGCAAATTGCGGTTGTTCTCAAGATAGGTCCATCTGTGGGTTATGGGAACGCCGTCCTGAAACCATCTGCCTTTTTTGTCTATAAATATGGAAGGGGTCTTCACACTATCTTCCCGTCCCTCATCGCGACAACCCTCCGGCAGGAGTCCGCAACATCCTTTTCGTGGGTGATCATCACAACCGTTGTTCCCTCCTCGTTGACCCGCCCCAGAAGGTCCATAATCTCAAGGGTGTTTTTGCTGTCAAGGTTTCCGGTGGGCTCGTCCGCGAGAATCACCGCCGGGTCCGCGCACAGAGCCCGCGCTATGGCGACCCTCTGCTGCTGCCCGCCGGAAAGCTGGGACGGCATATGGGCGCTCCTGTCGGACAGCCCGACCGAGGCGAGCATCTCAAGGGCGCGCCGCCGCCTCTTTGCCGGGGAAACGCCCCCGTACATCAGGGGAAGTTCCACATTTTCCTGCGCGGTTGAGCGCGAAAGCAGGTTGAAACTCTGAAATACAAACCCTATGCGCTCCCGCCTGATCTCGGACAACTGACCGGCGGAAAGAGACAAAACCTCCCGCCCCTCAAACCGGTAGCCACCGCTGTCCTGAATGTCCAGAAGGCCCAGTATGTTCATCAGGGTACTTTTGCCCGAACCCGAAGAGCCGACAATGCCTATAAGGTCGCCCGCAAAGATGTCCAGAGAAACGCCGCGCAAAACCCGCACGGGCTCATCGCCAGAAAGGTATGACTTTTCAATTTCCGAAAGGGCTATTACCGGTTTCGGGGACGGCATGCGGAAAGCGCGGATTAAAAACGTTTTGGCTGCGGCAGAGACATGCCTCCGCTGTCTTCCTCTCCGGCCCCCGCCGAAACAACGCCGACAACCACCTTGTCGCCCTCGGTTATCTCCCCGGCCGTGATCTCCGCATATATCTCATTGCTCTCTCCCACAGCAACGGGAATGCGCCTTAACTCGCCCGTAACCGCCCTTACCCAGACGGCGGAACCCGAAGCGTGCGCCGAGCCGTCCGAAGGCAGAAACCGGAGCGCGGAGGTGGGAACGCGGACAACATCGTCAACCCGCGCTATTCTTACCGTCACATCCGCCGTCATGCCGGATTTAAGCGTGTGGTCTTTGTTTTCAACGGACGCCATAACCTCGTAGGCGACCGCGCCCTTGTCATCAAGCGGGGCGCCGGGAACGGAGAGTATCTCTCCGGTGAATGTCTGGTTTCTGAAAGCCGGAACGGTGAACAGAACCATCTGCCCTTCGGCAATGCGCCCTATGTCCGCCTCGCTGACGCGGATAAGAAGCCTCATACGGTCGGGGCTTCCCGCCACCTTCATAAGCATCCCGCCCGTGTTGTCAACGGAGCGCCCCACCTCAACCGAGCGGTGGATGACCGTCCCCTCAATGGGAGACTTTATCTCGGTCGCCTTGAGCATTCTTTCGGCTTCGGCAAACTCCGCCCGCGTCTGTTCGGTGGCAATGCGCGCTTTGTTGTAGTCATTGGCGGAGGTGAGGCGTTTTTCGTAAAGTTCCGATTGGTATTTGAAGTCCGCCTCGGCGGTTTCAAACTCCGCCCGCGCCTTTTCGTAGCGCGATTTCAGCGCGGTGGCGTCAAGACGGACGAGAACGTCATCTTTGGCAACCTGCTCGCTCCTGTCTTTGAGCACCTCGGTAACCGTGCCGGGGATTGAACTGTGTATTTCAATCTCCTCAAAATGCTTGAGAGTTCCGACCGAGGTTATGGTGGAAACAACACTGCCCACCGAAACCGTCCTGATAACGTATTGCGTGGAGCCCTCCCGCAGAGACATGCCGACCCACAGAGATAAGGCAAGAACGGCAAGAACGGCGAGGCGAAGCCGACCGCTCATCGCGCCAAACATGGCAAATGTATTGTCAAACAGTTTCAATTTTCACCCCCTTTCTCCGTCTCTCCGGGCGGAAGACCGCCGACAAGAAACATCAAATCCACAAGCAACACCCTTCTATTATACACCGATTCCTCATATTTGAGGTAAAATTTTGCATATTCTTTTTCGGCAAATTTCAGGTCCAGTATTGAGCCCGCGCCCAGTTTTTCCTTCTCGCGGGCGAGTATCAACTTCTCCTGCGCCGTGCCCAGAACCTGCCTGCTGAGCATTATGTTCGCATCGGCGTGGGTGATCTCAAGCAGCAGCCGCCTGATGTCTCTCTCAAGATGCTGCCGCTCAAGGGCGATCTTTATCTCCGTGTTCTTTTGAGCGGCTCGCATCCGCTCCACCTTTGCCGGACGGGAAAACCCTTCAAAGATCGGCACGGTCGCGCCCGCGCCCGCAATAAAACTTCTTGATTCCTCATCCGCGCCCTCCCCCTCAAACCTGTAGGCGACCCTTCCGTAAATCACGGGCAGGTATTCGGCGCGCGCGGCGCGGACGTTTGCCTCATCGCTCTTCAGCCGCTCCGTCAAACCCCGCAGGCGGGCGTTGCCTTTGAGGGCGGAGGCGACTATCTCACCGGCGGGGCGGGCTTCAAACTCCAAATCCTCCGGAGATTCAAGCGTGATGTTGTTTTCGCCCTCCAGACCGAGAAGTTGAAAGAGTTCAAAGCGGGCGGCTTCAACGGCGTTTTCCGCTCTCCGTTTTTCAAACAGCGTGCTCCTTTCCTCGGACTCCTGCTCGGCGAGTTCAAGGTTTGATATGCGCCCGTTTCTTTCAAGAATCCTGCTTCTTTCAAGTCTCATCCCGGAGAGGCCGTGGCTTTTTTCCGCATAAGAGAGGCGCGCCTCTTCCAGAATGACCAGAAAAAACGCCTTGCGAGCCCGGCGGACGGCGTCTCTTTCGGCGTCCTCTTTTGACATCTTCGCCGCCTTGACAAGGCCGCGCCGCGCTTTGACGCGGTTTCTTGTGCGTCCGAAATCCCAGAGAATCTGGTCGGCAAAGAAGCCGGATTCCCTTTCCAGAAAATCCAGTTCAAACCCCTTCCGGACATTGGGGATAATCCGCGCCCGGATGTTGGGATAGTAGCGCGAGGACGCCTCCCGCCGCCGCCCCTCGCTCATCCTGACCTCCGTTCCGGCAAGCCGCACCTCAAGGCTGGCGTTAACCGCCATGCCCTCCGCCTCTTCAAGCGAAAGCGTCCGCCCCCCGGCGGGCGGCGCGGCAAGCAGAGCGAGCGCGGCAACCAGAAGCGGCGGGAGAAGCGCCCGCTTGAAAGCGGCAAATATGGGGTTTGGAAAAGGAGCGGTCATATTCCTCCGGCGGCGGTTTAAAGGCGGGTTAATTATAGCACAAGAGCGCGGCGGGTTGCCGGTGTCTCCCCCCGCCCCCTGTGTTAAACTCCCCCGCATGCCCGCCCCCAAACCCCTCTCCGTCTACATCCACTTCCCCTACTGCGCCGTCAAATGCCCCTTCTGCAACCTCAATGCGTGGGAAAGTTCAACCTTTGACGAAACCGCCTACGCGGACTGCATAGCCCGCGAGGCGGAGGCGGTCGCGCAAGCCGCGGGGGGCGACTACAAGGTCACAACCATCTTTATCGGCGGAGGAACGCCTTCCCTTATGTCGGGCAATGCCGTCCGCCGCATTCTAAAATATGCGTCAAAACACTGGAAAACGGCGGACGAAACCGAAATCTCGCTTGAGGCGCACCCGCTCTCATGCGGGCGGGAAAAACTGGAATCCCTCCGCACAGCGGGCATAAACCGCATAAGCATAGGGGCGCAGTCCTTTCTTCCGGAAAAACTGAAAATCCTCGGCAGAGACCACGGGGCGGGGCGGTGTTTTGAAGCGGTCGCCGCGGCGCAGGCGGCGGGATTTGAGAACATAAGCGTTGACATTATCGCCGCAGCCCCGGAGGAAACACCGGAGCGGTTTGAACGCGACATACGGCTGGCGGCGGACACCGGAGCAAACCACTTTTCGGTTTACGGGCTTGAAGTTGAAAGGGGCACGCGCTTTTACTCGCTGCGGAAAAGCGGGGGGATAACCCTGCCGTCCGATGACGAGGCGGCGGAAATGGCTTCACTTGCGGCGGGCGTGTTACAGTCGCGAGGGTTTGAACGTTACGAAATCTCAAGTTTTTCCACTCCGCAGACCCGCTGCCTGCACAACATCAATTACTGGCTTTCGGGAGACTACATAGGCCTCGGCGCGGGGGCGCACTCTCACATGACAACGGCGGACGCCCCTTTTGGAGTCAGGTGGGCAAACCCGCGAAATCCGGAGCAATACATGGAGGCGGCGCGGCACAGGCGGCGGGCGCGGACGGAAATCCTTGACCCTGAAACCGGCTTTTCGGACAATGTGATGATGGGGCTTCGCCTCGCCGGTGGAATGAACCTTGCGCTTGCGGAGAAGAAATTCGGCGTCCGGACGGACGCCGCCGCCCTTGAGCGCCTGCGGAGCGGAGGGCTGATAGAACGGGAGGGGGAAACCGTCAGAATTACGGAAAAGGGGCTGCTTGTCGCAAACCCCGTCATTGCGGAGGTGGCGCGCGCCGGGCGGGCAATAGGATATAATCCGCAATTTCAGGAGGAGACCCGCAATGGCAAAAATTAAAACCGTAAAGGCGAGAGAGATTCTTGATTCGCGCGGAAATCCCACCGTTGAGGTGGATGTTCTCTGTTCGGACGGCTCTTTCGGCAGGGCGGCGGTCCCTTCGGGGGCGTCAACCGGAAAATACGAGGCGCGGGAACTCAGAGACTCGGCAAGAAAGAGCAGATACGGCGGCAGGGGCGTCCTTAAGGCGGTGGGCAATGTCAACGGCATTCTCGCGCGGGCGGTGAGGGGGATTGACGCCCGGCGGCAAGCCGATGTTGACGGCGCGATGATTCGCGCGGACGGAACAAAAACCAAGTCGCGCATGGGCGCAAACGCAATTTTAGGGGTCTCTCTGGCGGCGGCGCGGGCGGCGGCGGCATCGGAAAAAGCGCCGTTTTACCGCCACCTCTCAGGCATGAGCGGCGGCAAACCGCGCCTGCCCGTCCCGTTTATGAACATCATCAACGGCGGCGCGCACGCGGACAACAATCTGGACATTCAGGAGTTCATGCTTGTTCCGCACGGATTCAAAACATTTTCGGAGGCGCTGCGGGCGGGGGTTGAGGTGTTTCACAGTTTGAAATCGCTCCTGAAATCAAAGGGGCTTGCCACGGCGGTCGGAGACGAGGGGGGCTTCGCCCCGAACCTGCGCTCAAACGAGCAGGCGATGGAGTTTATGGCCGAAGCGGCGGAAAAGGCGGGCTACAAAACCGGAACGCAGGTGTCTCTCGCAATGGACGCGGCGGCGAGCGAGTTTTTTGACGGCGGCAAATACAGGGTCGGACGGGCGCGGCTTTCATCCGCCGCCCTTGGAAAGATGTATGAAAAATGGGTGAACAACTGGCCCGTAGTGTCCATTGAAGACCCCATGGACGAAAACGACTGGGAGGGCTGGCGCGAGGTTACGTCCCGCATCGGGGGGAAGGTTCAAATTGTGGGGGATGACCTGTTCGTCACCAGCAGGCGGCGTCTTGAGAAGGGCATAAAAACCGGCGCGGGGAATTCAATCCTTATCAAGGTAAACCAGATAGGAACTCTGTCGGAAACGTTTGACGCCATGGCTTGCGCGAAGGAGGCGGGATACTCGCGCATGGTGTCGCACCGCTCCGGCGAGACCGGGGACGCCGCCATCGCGGACATAGCGGTTTCCGCGGGCTGCGGACGCATAAAAACCGGCGCGCCGTGCAGGGGGGAAAGAACCGCAAAATACAACCGCCTGCTCAGAATTGAGGAGGAACTCGGCAAGCGGGCGGTGTTTGCCGGTAACGAAAACTTCTGATAGGATTGGGGTTGCGGAGAAAAAAGTGAGTTTTGTAAAAGACATGCGGGAACTGCTGAAAGACATGGTTGTTCCGGAGTTTGATTCTCTCAAAGAGAAAGTCGGCGGTATTGAGGAAAAAGTCAGCGGCATGGAAGGGAAGATCATCAGTATTGAAGGAAAGGTCGGAAATATTGAAGGAAGAGTCGGCGGTATTGAAGGAAAGGTCAGCAGTATTGAGGGAAAAGTCAGCGGTATTGAAGAAAAAGTCAGCAGTGTTGAGGGAAAAGTCAGCAGTGTTGAAGAAAAAGTCGGCAGTATTGAAGGAAGATTCGGAAATATTGAAGAAAAGGTTGCAAGCAACGCGCGCGGAATTGAAGACAACGCGCGCAGAATTCAAGTAATAGACGGAAAAATAGATGAAGTCCTGAAACGAATCGGGGAAAGAAATGAGGAATTCGGCGAACGGCTTGCAAGGGTTGAGGCAAAAATGGAACAGCATGTCTCCTACAAAACTCCCGCATTTCTTAAAGAAGACGAAAACTCCTGATGGCCGGAAAAACACTTCTTGAAAAAATATGGGACCGCCACCTCGTGAGCGAGGGCGGAGAGGGAAAGCCCGACATTCTCTACATAGACCTTCATCTGGTTCACGAGGTAACTTCGCCTCAGGCGTTTGAGGGCCTCTCAATTGAAGGCAGGAAGGTGCGCCGCCCCGACCTGACTTTCGCCACAATGGACCACAACGTGCCCACAACGCCGAGGGGCGCGCCCATAGACGATGAGATCAGCGCGCGGCAGATTGAGGCGCTCAGGGAAAACTGCCAGAAATTCGGCGTCTCCCTTTTTGACATCGCGCCCGCCGCGGGGATTGAAGACCTTCAGGGCATTGTTCACGTCATAGGACCCGAACTCGGCCTCACAAAGCCGGGAATGACGATTGTCTGCGGCGACAGCCACACCTCCACACACGGGGCGTTCGGGTCTCTGGCGTTCGGAATCGGAACAAGCGAGGTTGAGCATGTGCTTGCGACCCAGTGCCTCAGGCAGACCCGCCCCCGGACTTTTCAAATCAGGGTTGACGGCAAAAAGGGAACGGGCGTTACGGCAAAGGACATCATCCTCGCCGTCATAGGCCGCATAGGAACCGCCGGGGCGACCGGATTTGCGGTTGAATACGCGGGCGAAGCCGTCCGGGACCTCTCAATGGAAGAGAGGATGACCGTGTGCAACATGTCCATAGAGGCGGGCGCGAAGGCGGGAATGATAGCCGCGGACGAAAAGACTTTTGAGTATGCGCGGGGCAGGCGGTATGCGCCTTCGGGCGAAATGCTTGACAAGGCGCTTGAGGATTGGAAAGACTGCGTGTCGGATGAGGACGCGGCGTTTGACAAGACCCTCGTGATGGATGCGGCGGAGATTGCCCCTCAGGTAACATGGGGAACAAACCCCGGAATGGTGGCGGACATAAACTCATGCGTTCCCGACCCTGACAGCGAGCAAACCGGCGAGCAGCGCGACACCGTGCGGAGGGCGCTTGAGTATATGGGTCTCAAACCCGGAACGCCCATCAAAGACATCAAAATAGACAGGGTTTTTGTCGGTTCATGCACAAACTCGCGCATAGAAGACCTTGCCGCCGTGGCGCGCCTTGTTAAAGGCAAAAAAGTGGCGGAAGGCGTGCGCGCCATGGTGGTGCCGGGCTCTCAGAGCGTCAAGAAACAGGCGGAGGAAATGGAGATAGACAAAATACTGAAAGAGGCGGGCTTTGAGTGGCGCGAGTCCGGATGTAGCATGTGCCTCGGAATGAATCCCGATATTCTCGCCCCCGGAGAGAGGTGCGCAAGCACGTCCAACAGAAACTTTGAGGGGCGTCAGGGCAAGGGCGGACGCACTCATCTCGCGAGCCCCGTTATGGCGGCGGCGGCGGCGATTGAGGGGCGCTTTGTGGACGTGCGCGAGTGGGGAGACTGAAAAAGTTGGAGAAGTTCACAAAAATCAGCGCATTGGTTGCCCCGCTTGACCGGGCAAACGTTGACACCGACCAGATCATTCCCAAGCAGTTTCTCAAAAGGATTGAGAGAACCGGCTTTGGCGAGTTTCTGTTCTACGACTGGAGGTTTCTTGACAACGGCAAGACCCCGAACCCCGAATTTGAAATGAACGCCGAGCGCTACAAGGGCGCGGGCATTCTGCTCTCAAGGGAGAATTTCGGAAGCGGCAGTTCGCGCGAGCACGCGCCGTGGTCAATAAGGGAGTTCGGCTTCAGGGTCATCATAGCCCCCTCTTTTGCGGACATCTTTTACAATAACTGTTTCAAAAACTCCATACTTCCCGTCCGGCTCGCCCCGGAGGCGGTGGAGGACCTGTTTGAAAAAGTCAGAAAAAATCCCGGATTCACTCTGGAAGTGGATTTGGAAAAACAAACCATAACGGGAGACGGCGTCCGGCTCGGCTTTGAACTGGACCCGTTCAGGAAACAAACCCTGCTTGAGGGGCTTGACGACATATCCCAGACGCTCGCCGAGGCGCAAGCAATAGACCGTTATGAAAAGAACGCCGCGCAAACAAGGCCGTGGGCGTTCCCGGAGGCATAATGAACATCAAAATAACAACAAGGCACATTACGGACAGGCGGGTCGCCGCCAAGGTGAAGGAATACATGCTCTCAAAACTGCCGAGAGTGGAAAGATACCTTTACAAGCGCGGCGAGGAGGCGTCCGTACGGGCTGTTCTGTCATCGGAAAAACTCAGGCACACGGCGGAGGTCATAGTGGCGGGCGTGCGGCTCTCCGCAACCGCAAGCGTAACCTCGGACGATATGAACTCATCCATAGACAATGTGATGGACGCCGTGGTCAAGCAGCTCAGGCGCAAGGGAGACAAAAGAGTGTCGTCCCGCCGCAAAAAATCCGCGCCGCACGCGCCGCAAGAGACCGGCAAAAGAGAAAACCCCCCCGCAGTGAAAATTGAGAGGGTCGCCGCCAAACCGATGTCGCCCGAAGAGGCGGCGCTTCAAACGGAGGTCTCAGACGGCGGCTTTGTCGCGTTTGTCAACAGCGAGACCCAGGAACTAAACGTTGTTTACAGGCGGGACGGCAAAGTTGTCCTCATCGTCCCCTGAGACCATGAAAATCTCCGACATACTCACAAGAGACGCCATTATAGAGTCGCTTGAGGGAACTACAAAAAACGAGGTTCTGAGGGAAATCTCCGAGGCGGTTTCGGAGCTCTCTCCCCCCCTCGGCGCAGACACGCTTTACAAAATGCTGGTTGAGCGCGAAGAGGTTTGCAGCACCGCGCTTGACCACGGGGTTGCCGTTCCGCACCTGCGGATGCACGGGCTGTCCGAGCCTCTGGCGGTGTTTGCCAGAAGCGCAAAGGGAGTGGATTTCGGCTCGCTTGACGGAGAGCCGACCCACCTGTTTCTGATAATCATAGCGGCGGACTCGCGCGCCGACCTGTATATCAACCTTCTCGCCGGGGTAACCTCGGTTCTTAAAGACGGCGGGATGCGCGAACGCCTGAAAAACGCCGCCTCGGCAAAGGACATTTTTGAGGCGCTTGTCGGGGAAGATGGCTGAGAATAAAAACGTCAGCGTAGGCGAGTTCAAAGAGAAATGGTTCTCGGCGCTGCGGCTTGACAGAGAGCCGGGGAAAACGGGTTTTGACACCCTGATAACCAGCGCCGCCGTGCGCAAGCCCGGCCTCAGAATGACCGAAAAACCCATGAAACTTGACCCCGGACACGTGTATGTGCTCGGGGAAACCGAATGCGCATACATTGAAAAAATGTCGCCCGGGGAGCGCGAGGAACTGGCGGGGGAGTTTGCCGGGCAGAAAGTTCCGTGCTTTGTCGTGTCGGACGGCATAAGGATAAACGCGCGTTTCAAGTCCATGATGAACAAACGGTCTGTCGCGGTCTTCAGGAGCGAAATTCCCCTTGAAGCCCTGATGTCAAAACTGGGGGAGCTGCTTGAGTGGCGTCTTGCGCCGCGCGCAAACAGCCACGCCACCTTTGTGGTGGTTCACGGAACGGGAACGCTGATAACGGGCAAAAGCGGCGTGGGCAAAAGCGAGTGCGCCCTTGAACTTGTGGCGCGCGGGTGGAAGTTCATCTCGGACGATGTGGTGGAAGTCAAAAGAGTGGGAGGCCACCTGATAGGCTCGGCTCCCGAAACCGTCTGGCACATGATGGAGATACGCGGAATCGGCATCGTCAACATAGCCGACCTGTTCGGCAGAACATCGGTCATGGAAAGCCACCCGATTGACATAGTAATAGAGGTTGAGCCGTGGGACGACAAGGCGGAATACGACCGGCTGGGATTTGAGAGCGAGACCGTGAAAATCCTTGATGTTGACCTGCCGTTTGTAAGCATCCCCGTGCGCCCGGGCAGAAACATCTCCACCCTTGCCGAGGTCGCCGTGAGAAACCACATACTGAAAACCGGCGGAATAAACGCGCTTGACCGCCTTCCCGAAACTGTGCCTACGGCAAAGGGCGGCAAGCGGCGCGGAAAATGAAACTGCTGCTGATAATCACCGGCATGTCCGGGGCGGGCAAAAGCACCGCGCGCAGCCTGTTTGAAGACCTCGGCTTCACCTGCGCGGACAACATGCCGGCAAACCTCATCGGGGCTTTCGTGAGCGAGCACAAGGGGCCGTTCGCCGTGGTTGTGGACTCAAGAACTCCGGGCGGAAACCCGCTTGAGAAGGTCGCGGCGGTTACGGACGAACTCAAAGGCGGGGCGCGGGTTGAGACCATCTTCCTTGACTCGTCCGACCGCGCCCTCGCCCGGCGCTACGGCGAGACGCGCAGAAACCACCCGCTTTCGCGGGACGGAGACATTGCCGTGGGGATTGAAAAGGAGCGCGCCCTGCTGTCCGACCTCCGGGCGGCGGCGGACACGGTTATTGACACAAGCGGTTTCACTCCGCACGACCTCAGAGAGCGCCTGTCCGCGCTTTCGCCCGCGGGCGGCGGCATAAAGGTCAATCTCACATCCTTCGGATTCAAGCACGGCAACCCGCAGGACGCGGACATGGTGTTTGACGTGCGGATGCTTCCCAACCCCAACTTCACCCCGGAACTCAAACCCCTGGACGGCACGCGGCGGGAGATAAGGGATTTTGTTTTCTCCGGCGGCGGGGCGGCGCGTTTTCTTGACAAAACGGCGGACATAATTGATTTTGTAATCGGCGCTTACGGAGGGAAGGACAAACTTCACATCAATGTCGCCATAGGGTGCACGGGCGGCAGGCACAGGTCGGTGGCGGTTGCCGACGCGCTCGCGGAGCGGCTGAAGGGCCGTCCCGCAAGGGAGGTGAGGGTTGTCCACAGAGACATTGGCAAAATCTGAAATGAAACAGATACTGGTCGTAACCCACGGGGAACTGGCTTTTGAACTCATCAAAACCGTTGAGTTCGTGCTTGGCGAGAAGTCCGCGATTGTTATAAAGGGCGTCTCGTTCTCCCCCGAAGGCGGCTTTGACGCGCTTGCGGGGAAAATCAAAACGCATTTGAGCGAAGCGGAGGGCGGCACGGTGATTCTCACGGACATGTTTGGCGGAACGCCTTCAAATGTGAGCCTGACCTTCCTTGAGCCCGGAAGGGTGGAGGTTATTACCGGCGTGAACCTGCCGATGCTTCTTAAACTCGCCGCAATGAAACCGGGGGCGTCCCTGCCCGGCGCGGTCAGCGCGGCAAAGAGGGCGGGAAGGGAGAATGTGGTCTCGGCAAGCGAAATACTGACCGGCGGGAAGGCGTCATCCAGACAGGTCGGCGGGGAGGAGGAGAGCAAATGACCGAGGAGCGTTTCAAAAAGGCGGTTGACAGGTGGAAAAAATTCATGCTGAACGGGCCTCTGGCGGAATACACTCTTGAGATAGACCCCGCCGTTGCGCGGGAGTTTGCGGCGGTGGCGCTGTTTCTGGACATGCAGACGGTCAGGGCTTCGGGAGAGGATGAAAAGTTTTACGAGGGCTACAGGGAGGCGTCATCGGACATTTTGAAGTTTATGGGCGTTGAGATGTTTCAGGATGACGGCGGAAAAAAGATAGCGCTTGTTCCCTCCTCTGCGGACCCCGACGCGCGCGCCCGCCTTGCCCGCGCCATGTGGGGGGATGTCTGACCCCCCGTCCTGCGGCGCGCATGAGAATTGTTGACAGATTTGACGCGTTCCTTGCGGACATTGACGGAACGGCGGTGTCCGGGGAAAAGCCGGTCGCCCGCGCGGCGGCGGCGCTGAAAAAACTGAGAAAGACCGGAAAGCCGCTGCTTTTTGTGACCAACAACGCGCGGCGGTCGGCGGCGGGGTGGGCAAAACACCTTGAGAAAATGGGAATCGCCGCCCGTCCGGGCGAGATAATCACATCGGCAACCTCAACGGCGTTCCACATAAGGCGCAGGTTCAAAAACTGCGGAGACGCGAGGGTTTTTGTGTCGGGAAGCGTGGCGCTGCTTTCGGAAGTCCGCAAAACCGGAGTCCGGATTGTCAATCACAAAGAGGCGGCGGCGGGGTGTGATGCGGTTGTGATAGGCGGGCACGGGGGCTTTGGCTATGCGGACATAGACACTGCGGGGCGGGCGGTGAGAAACGGGGCTGTTTTCATAGCCACCAACTCAAACTTTGTTTATCCGTCCGGAGACGGCGACTTCAAGCCCGCAACGGGGGCGCTTGCCGCCGCAGTGGAGAAGGTGGCGGGCAAAAAGCCCGTCATAACGGGAAAGCCGCATCCGGACATCTTCAGGATTTGCCTGAAAATCCTCGGCTCGCCGCCCGAAAGAACCGCCGTCATCGGAGACAGCATGAAAACCGACATAAGGGGGGGCCGCCGCGCGGGAGTCGGGACAGTCCTCACGCTCACGGGAATATCATCGCGCAAAGACCTGAAAAAGTTCAAATACAAGCCGGACTATGTGATAGAAGACCTTTCCGGGCTTTTCAAGTGAGCCCCTCCCCGCCCTGCGGCGAAATCCGATATATTAAAAACCGTGGGTAAAACCAAAAAATCAGGCGCGGACATCTATCCGAAACCGCTTGGCGCAAAAGACAAAAAGCGGCTGGACGCCCTCTACGGCGGTCTGGCCGATGCGCGAAGCACGCACGCGGGCTATCCGTGCAACATGGCGTTTGATTATTCGGAACTCCACCGCTTTCTGGAGTTTCCCATCAACAATGTGGGCGACCCCTTTGGCGGCACAAATTTCAGGGTCAACACGCATGAAATAGAACGCGAGATGGTGCGTTTTTTCGCAAAAATGACAAAAGCCCCCGAAAACAACTGGTGGGGCTACATAACGGGCGGGGGAACAGAGGGAAACATGTACGGCCTGTATATCGCCAGAGAGTTGATGGGGCGCGAGACGCTGGTTTACTTTTCCGAGGAAACGCATTACAGCGTCTCCAAGATAATGCGTCTTCTGGACATGCGGCACATAATGATAAGGGCGGGTGAAAACGGGGAAATTGACTATGAAGACCTGCGGGAGACGGTGCGCATTCACAGAGACCGCCCGGCGATTATAATGGCAAACATCGGCACTACCATGACCGGAGCGGTGGATGACATCGGGAAGATACGGCTTATTCTTTCCGAATTTGCGATAACAAACTCATACATCCATTGTGACGCCGCGCTGCACGGAATGATTCTGCCGTTTGTGGAAGACCCGCCGCCTTTCGGTTTTCCCGCCGGAGCGGACAGCGTGGCGGTAAGCGGGCACAAAATGATAGGCAGCCCGTTTCCGTGCGGCATTGTTCTGGCAAAAAGGGACAAGGTAAACACTATAGCCCGCAACATTGAATATGTGGGCGCGCTTGACACCACAATCACCGGCTCAAGAAACGCCTTTGCGCCGCTTGCGCTGTGGTATGCCGTCCGGCGCTACGGGGACGGGGGATTGAAAAAACTTGTCCGGGGGTCAATAGAGAGCGCGGATTTTCTGATAAAGGAGTTCAAGCAAAACGGCGTGGCGGCGTGGAGAAATGAAAATTCACCGATAGTTGTGTTTCCGCGCCCGTCTGAAAAAACTGTGTTCAAGTGGCAACTTGCTTCAAAGGATGACATATCGCACATTGTCACCCTGCCTCATTTGAGCCGTGAGAAACTGGCGGAGGCGGCAAGGGAGATTTCCGGCGATTTGAAGCAACCGGAAAAGGGAGGGTCAAAATGAAGCAGATAGTGGTGGTAAGCGGCAACAGGATAGGCGTAATTGCGGACATAAGCGGCATTCTGTCCGGGAACGGCATAAACATTGAGCGGCTTGACACCAGCGGTTCAAAGGAGCACGGCGCGGTGATTTTGACGACCGACAATTATGACAAGGCGTTAAAGATATTGAACAATGCCGGTTTCAAGGCGGTTTCTGAGGATGCGCTGGTTGTGCGCCTTGAGAACAAACCGGGTTCGCTTGCGGAGGTTTCCGGCAAACTCAAAGATGCGGGGGTTAATATCCGCAGTATGCACATAATTCAGAAAGGGGATGATCATTCCCTTGTGGCGATTGCCACTGAGGAGAATGAGCGGGT